>NZ_JAMXYB010000005.1:0-134994 GCF_024129495.1 Acinetobacter sp. S4400-12
CCCGAATCAGACGTATGAGCAAACTAAAACCGAGCTAATTGCATAACTCGGTTTGAAGTGGAATACTGTCAATCTATTTCAGGACAAGACAACATTATTCAAATTCGTTATGTTGAGGAGCTGGGTGCTTAAAGCCCTTGGTTCTATAACCCAAGTACAAAATACCAAACATCGCCCACCATAAACCATATTTCAGTGCAGTTTCTTCAATTTCCAGCCACATGGCAAAAACACTGATGAAGCCCAGTAGAGGAATAACCACAAAGCTGAAAATATCTTTTGCTGTTTTGGTCCGGCCATCACGCAAAGCATAGCGTGAAATGACAGACAGGTTTACAAAAGTAAATGCAGTCAATGCACCAAAGCTGATCATGGAAATCACGATATCCAGATCCATGAAGCCCGCAGTCAGCGCCACAGCACCCACAATCATAATATTGTAAGACGGGGTGAAGTTACGTGGGCTGATATGACCAAAGATTTTCTTGTTGATTACACCATCGCGACCCATCACATACATTAAACGCGATACACCGGCATGTGCAGAAATGCCGGATGCCATCACCGTTACGATCGCAAATGCCAGTACATAAGACTGGAACAGCGAGCCACCGACCAGTAACAGAATTTCTGGCTGGGTCTCGGCAATATTCTTAAAGTAAGTCCCCGGTGCTGACGGGAAATAGAGCTGCATGAAGTAGGTACTGATAATGAAGATCACACCGGCAATTAAAGCGGTTAAGAAAATTGCCTTAGGCAGGGTTTTCTCGGTATCTTTGGTTTCTTCCGCCAGTGAACTTAAAGAGTCAAATCCGGTGAAAGAGAAACATAGCAGGGTAGCTCCTGTAATCAGGGCGCCGACCGAGGTTAACTCATTCCAGAACGGTTCCATACTCCATAACTGATAACGCTGTTCCGCAGTAATTAGACCTTCAGCATTGAAACCGGCCTGGAGCTTGGTATATACCATCCAGGTAAAGGCCGCGATCACGATTAACTGGATCAAGACAATCATACTGTTAAAGTTAGCGACAAAACGCACACCACGCAGGTTGATCCCGGTCATAAAGGCCGTCAAAGCTACCACCCAAACCCAGGGGTTAATATCCGGGAACAAGGCCTTCAGATAGATGACCGCCAGGATGATATTGACCATCGGTGATAACAGATAATCCAACCACGACGACCAGCCGACCATGAAGCCAATATTTGGATGAATTGATTTTTGCGCATAGGTATAGGCTGAACCCGAAGAGGGATAGCGACGGATCATATGACCATAACTGATCGAAGTAAACAAAATTGCAATCAGGGCAATGATGTAAGAAGTAGGAACATGGAAGTGACTTGCTTCTGATACTAAACCGAAAGTATCAAATAAGGTCATTGGCTGAATATAAGCCAAACCAATAATAATGATGTGCCAGAGTCCTAGCGTTTTTTGCAGTTTAGCTGCCGATTGAGTCCCAGAGAAATTAGTCAACGGCGTTATCCTCTTAATCGTTGATCAAGGATCAGTCATATTAAATAAGGATCGTTTGAGACGAACGATCCCCCCTACATTTTTCTGTAAAAGTGCGCCAATTTATTCCAAAATGATGGCTTTTACTAGCTATTTTTAACTTTAGAACTGCAAAAATATGCTGTTTCTTAAAAAATAGCGTTCATGCAAGATAAAAGCCTGATGTTTAAAAAAACATCAGGCTAAAATTTTCGCTATATTGGCTTATTTTTCAGTAATTACCAAGCCTTTTTTAAGATAGATTTCAAATCTTCTAGCGTGGCTTCTTTCGGGTTGTAAATGATTGACCCATCATTCAAGGCTTTTTCCGCCACTTCATCCAGTTGTGCTTCAGAAATCTTGCCAGTTTCACTTAAAGTCCGCGGTAATTTAGTCAGACTATAAATGCGGTCACGCATTGTCATAATCATCGCGATGGTTTTATCAGCACGTAAATGCGCTGGTGTTTGTGCATAAATATCTGCACCGGCCAGAGGCAGGAGTAAATCGGCAATTCTCTCTCCATTGACCTCTTTGTTGTATTCCAGCACATAAGGCAGGAACAGGTTCATACATAAACCATGCGGCAGGTGCGCGACCGCACCTAAGGAATGACCGAGTGAATGAACCAGTCCCACCATAGAGTTAGAAAAGGCAATACCGGCCATGGTCGATGCCTGAGCCAGCTCTAAGCGTCCTTGTGCATCGGTTGGCGTGTCCAGAACATTAAACAGGTGTGCGCTAATCTTTTTAATTGCTGCGGTGGCATAAGCATCTGAAATTGGATTGGCTGCCATGCAGGTATAGGCCTCTACTGCATGGGTCATGGCATCCATCGCTGTCATTGCTGTAAGATGTGGGGGGAGCGTTTGGGTCATGCGCGGATCAAGAATTGCTGCATGCGGCATCAGATAATAAGAGGCAAACGGCATTTTGACATTCTTTTCAGTATCTGACACAACAGCGATCATGGTCACTTCTGAGCCAGTGCCTGAGGTCGTCGGAATCACAAAGAAAGGCTTGAGCGGTTTAGGCAGGTTATGTGCACCTGAGTATTTCAGTAAATCATTACCGCCTTCAGAGACTAGAATATTGGTCGCTTTTGAAGTATCAATGACTGAACCGCCCCCAACTGCAATAATGGCATCACAGTTCTGATCACGATATAACTTTGCAGCCTTGCGTACTGTTTCCAGACTCGAATCTGGCGGAACATCATCGAAAATGCCCGCAATCACGGCATCGGCAGATTCAAAAGCGTCTTCAATCGGTATAAGCAGATTGTTGGCGCGTACCCCTTTATCGGTAATGATCAGTGGACGCTTTGCTCCCAAGGTAGCCAGTTCAAATGGAATATGTTCTAACGCGGCATGACCGGCAATGACTTTGACCGGGCAGAAGAATTCGTAATATGGTTTGGCCATGGGTTATGCACTCCGCTTGAAATAAGATTGGGCTACTTTGAGATAGATATTAGCAGCTCCAGTTAATTTTTCTTTTAAACTCAAATCGCTTGGATATTCTTTGACAGCCAGTTCGGCTACTAATTTCGGTAAAATCAACGCTTCCATTTTATTGAGGCAGCGTACCAGACGGATCGCATTGGAAATATCGCCATCCGCAATCATCCGGTCATTGGCAAAAGCCTGTGAAGTACTTTCCTGAAAAGAAAATACCAGAAAGGCATGGTGTAAATGCTTAAAGGTAATGGTGAGATCGGGTTTAATCTTGCTGTTCTTCACCAACTCCAGTTGATGGTTTTCAGTCACTCTGGCAACAAAGGCCGGGCCATTCGGAAATACGTTCATTGAAAGGCTAAAATTGGCAGGAAACTGGGTGATTTCCTGTTGGATTTCTGCATCTACCTGACTGGCCATGACCAGACCGCGACCGATGATATCCATCATCAGTTTGACATAGGCAAGCTGCAAAGCAGGTTTTACGGATTTCTTCGCAATCACATGATAATCCTTATCTTGGTATTATTTGTTTAGAGTAAATACTCTAATTTATTTAAAGGTGAAATGCAAAGGCTTTATTTTTGTTCAATATTAATGTGTGTAAAGTAACCGCTGCTGCTTAAACTTTCAATAATATCTTGACACAAGTCGGCAAATGTAGGTGGATGACTCAGCAGGTCATGGATTCGAACCATTTCCAGCCCAGCGTAGCCACAGGGATTGATGGTCTGGAAGCCGGTCAATTCGCAGTCAATATTGAGTGCCAAGCCATGGTAAGAACGCCCTTTACGGATTTTAAAGCCCAAAGAACCTATCTTGCGTTCTGCGACATAAACACCCGGTGCATTAGCTTTGGCATAGGCTTCTATACCATATTTTTTTAACAGGTCAATCATCAGCTGTTCGGCATAGGACACCAGTGTACGCACATTCCAGCCGAGACGATTTAGGTCAAACATAAAATAGGCCACCAGCTGCCCCGGACCATGCCAGGTGACCTGACCGCCACGATCTGTTTGTATAACAGGAATATTACTAGGAACCAGGATATGTTCCGGTTTACCCGCCTGACCTTGGGTTAATACATCATGGTGCTGTAAGATCCACAGCTCATCCGGGGTATGAGTATCACGGTTTTCGGTAAAATGTTTCATTTCCAGAAAACGGTCTTCATAAGCCGTCAGTTGGTTGTACTGACGGATAATCAATTCAGGTTTTTGAACAGTTTCAGCCACGCTGTGAAAGTCCTTTTTGGGTCAAATCTATCAGATTCATTATAATGAATTGCAAGCCCAATAGAGCAATAGGGTAGGCTCCGAGTTCTATTTTTATTGTGGCTCATGGCGTAAAGCGCATAAAAAAGCACGCAGATTTGCGTGCTTTTTTTTATCATGCTGATTACAGCGCTGTGCGAATATGTTCGCAAGCTGCAAGATCCGCATAAAGCGCATGAACTTGGTCAAGCTCTTCAAAGCGAAGCTGCGCAGTAATAGAGTGATATTTACCTGTACGCGACGGCTGCACTTTTAAAGTCGTCTGGTCAAATTCAGGAAAATGCTTCACTAAAATTTCTACGACAGCACCGTGCAATTCTGTACCTGCATTACCAATGAGTTTAATTGGGTAGTCCATTGGAAATACCCAAAGATCTTCACGGAGTTCGCGAGATGGAGTGCGGTCTATCATAGTTCACCTCAAATTTTATAGACAAAGCCTGCAAAAGAGCAGGCTTTGAGATTCTCTTAAATACATAATGGAGACCCATAGCAATCTTTCAAGTCCCCATCACGCGTTAAGAATTAGTCGTTTTCCAGGAATGAACGCAGGTGTTCAGAACGGGAAGGGTGGCGTAATTTACGTAGTGCTTTCGCTTCAATCTGACGGATACGTTCACGGGTTACGTCAAATTGTTTACCGACTTCTTCCAGCGTGTGATCCGTTGGCATGTCGATACCGAAACGCATTTTCAGGACTTTCGCTTCACGCTCAGTCAGATTTTCCAGAACTTCACGGGTTGCTTCTTTCAAGCCTTCTGAGGTTGCTGCATCAACTGGTGAAGTGATGTTGCTATCCTCAATGAAATCACCCAGATGCGAATCTTCATCATCACCGATTGGTGTTTCCATCGAAATCGGCTCTTTGGCGATTTTCAGTACTTTACGTACTTTAACCTCGTCCATTTCCAGACGTTCGCCCAGTTCTTCAGGAGTCGGTTCGCGGCCCATTTCCTGAAGCAATTGACGCGATACACGGTTGATCTTGTTTATAGTTTCAATCATGTGTACTGGAATACGGATAGTACGTGCCTGGTCTGCGATTGAACGGGTAATCGCCTGACGAATCCACCAGGTGGCATAGGTCGAGAACTTGTAACCACGACGGTATTCGAACTTGTCTACAGCCTTCATCAGACCGATGTTACCTTCCTGAATCAGATCTAGGAACTGCAAGCCGCGGTTAGTGTATTTCTTGGCAATCGAAATCACCAGACGCAAGTTCGCTTCCACCATTTCTTTCTTGGCACGACGCGCTTTTGCTTCACCTACCGCCATACGTTTCGCAATCTCTTTGATGTCACGAACGCTTAAGCCAAGCTCATTTTCAATATCTGCAATTTTTTGCTGGAAGGCCAGTACGTCAGCACGAACCTTTTCCAGATAGCCTTTCTGATCAGCAGGTGCTTTTGCGATTTGCTCATCTAACCAGGCTGGATTTGATTCCTGGCCCGGGAATGTCGTACGGAACTGGGTACGGTCCATACGGCCACGACGGACTGCATAACGCATCACTTCACGTTCTGCACTACGGATCTGCTCATGCGTACCACGAATCATTTCAGAAATCAGATCAAACAGGCGCGGTGTAAATTTGAACATCATGAACACAGATGCGAGTGCTTGCAGGGCTTCTTCGCCTTCTTTACTATTGCGGCCGTGTTTTTCCAGAACCGCCTTGGTGTTTTTCCAGGCATCTGAAAGTTCAGTAAAGCGGGCTCTGGCAATTTCTGGGTCCGGACCTGAATCTGCTTCAGATTCCTCTTCAGTTTCAGCTTCTTCCTCTTCCTCGTCATCATCCAGTTTTACTTCTTTGGTGGACTTGGCGGCAGATGCTTTTTCCTCTGGAAGCTCAGCTTCCTCTTCGATAACTTCTGGAATTGCTTCATCAGTTTCAGGGTCTAAATACCCTGACAGAATGTCAGCCAGACGACGTTCGCCGGCTTCATAATCTTTATATTCTTGGAGTACAACGCCCACTGCATTTGGCCAGTAAGCAATCGAGTGCAGAATGTCACGGATACCTTCTTCAATCCGTTTTGCAATGCTAATTTCGCCTTCACGCGTTAAGAGCTCAACCGTCCCCATTTCACGCATATACATGCGCACAGGGTCAGTGGTACGACCTGGTTCATTTTCTACAGATGCAAGTACCGCTGCAGCTTCTTCTTCTGCAACTTCATCGGCAGCTTCTGCATTATCCTCAAACATCGCATCATCAGATTCAGGAGCGCGGTCATGGACAGGAATACCCACGTCATTCAGCATTTGAATGATGTCTTCAATCTGTTCGCTTTCTGTGATGGAGTCCGGGAGATGATCGTTAACCTCAGCGAAGGTTAAGTAACCTTGTTCTTTGCCTCGGCTAATCAGAGCCGCTACTTGAGAAGTAGGGGAAGTCATATCGCTCATCTTTGCTTACTCTCGTTGAATCTGTGGCAGTGAAAAACCGTGCATCATAGCACAATTCACTGAAATAATTTTGGAATTGATCAGTCAAGCATGATTTTATCAAAATGTTTGAAAGTACAATTGAATATGAATATTAGGCCTAAGTTTATCTTTTCAAGTGCATTTCCTGATCTTATTTTATAGAAATGTCTTTTATCTGGTGGATGAAAAACATTCAATACCTAATATGCTAATTAATACACAATTATGTAGTAGAAAAACAAGAGCCAATTGGTATACACATACAAAATATATAAATAAAACTTGACAAGTTTTAGAAGGCAAGATAAATAGCGCCTAGACCCATTATATTTTTCACTACGAGGTAGTTTTAGTGTCTTCAACAGATTTTGAGCTGGACGATAGCTACGGTGATGATGACGTTAATTTTGATGAAGCATCAAGTAAGCTGAGTGCGAAAGAATCATTGGAAAAACGCCGTCTGATCGATGAGTTGTTGTCTCAGCGCCGACTGGAACGTGAACTCAAAGATTTTGACTACGACTTCGACGATGATGACGATTTCGATGAGGAAGATTAGCCGATTTGGATTTAGCATGGACTGAATAAATGCTATGCTAAACCCTTCGGTTTTCTAAGTTTGGATATGAAATGAGTGCTTTAGATTTAGACCAGTTGAGTGAATATCTGGATGGCGACCAAAATGAGTATGGTCTGGATTTTGCAGCAACTCATGGTTTCCTGTGTGCAATTGCTGTCGGCCCGCAGTTCGACAAATGGTTAGATGAGCTGTTTGAAGGTAACCAGAAAAAAGTACCTGCAGAAATCATCAATCAGGTAAAAACATGGTTAGAGGCAATTCGTCAAAGCTTGGCCAACGAAGAAGGAATCAGTTTCCCCTTTGAGATTGAAGAAGCAGATACCGATTCTAGTCTGGGGGACTGGAGTGTAGGTTTTGTTGACGCCATGTTCCTGAACGAAGAAGCCTGGTTCACTGAAGAGTTTGAAGAACAGCTGGTAGATTTGACTCTGCCAATTATGGTGTTTAGTGGCATTGATAAAGAAGATCCGCAAATGGAGTCTTTCCGTCGCAATGGTCAGCTTATGGATGAACTTGCAGAAGAAATCCCGGAAAACCTGAATGAGTTATATCTGATGTATCACACACCAGAATAATTCTGTAAAATAAAAAAAGCACCATTGGGTGCTTTTTTTTATTTCTCGCTATTCTGGTGATAAGCCAATGGTTTTAGTTGTGACTTTATCTGAATGGCTTTAAGATTATTTTTGCTAAGTTCGCCGAAGCATAATGCCAGTACAGCATCTCGCGTAAGATTTCTCTCTTCTGGAATACCGGCTACAACAACCATGATGCTCAGGCTCAGCACTACACTGACTCCCGAGACAGCCCCAAACCAGCTTTTTTTCTCCTCCGTTACTGGGTAAATATTGCTTCTTGTGCAAATTTGATTGAGGTTGCTACATCAGCAGCTCATATTGCAG
Source organism: Acinetobacter sp. S4400-12 (assembly GCF_024129495.1). Classification (NCBI taxonomy): domain Bacteria; kingdom Pseudomonadati; phylum Pseudomonadota; class Gammaproteobacteria; order Moraxellales; family Moraxellaceae; genus Acinetobacter; species Acinetobacter sp. S4400-12. The sequence goes on from NZ_JAMXYB010000005.1 coordinate 8,151, forward strand.
TCATACTGCGTAGAGGATCAATTAGCATATTTTTTGCTGCTATTTCGTTATGCGTCCTCCAGTTAAAAGGGCGAAATTTCCTGCCTCACGTCAGCTAAAAATCTTGCCGGATCTATCTTGCATGTCGCAAACATCGATGAAGTGTCAATCGACTTTATTATCTTAAATAGGATATGTATTGTGTCCACTTAACCTGAAGGAAGAAGGTCAGTGAGTTTTGCTGTTTTATTAAAATGCTAATCTAAGAATTATAATATTCAGCAAGATACATTGGCATAAACTGGATGAGTGCCATTTGATACCAGCCAGTATTTTGACACCCATCCAGGTAAAGGCCAATTTTAAGTAGGTTTCTTTAGCAATTTGGCCAGACTGTAGCGGGCATAGCCATTATAAGCGATATGAAAGACTAAGCCATGTAAGCCAATCAGGGCGGCGACCAAAAATGAATTTGGGCCTCTGCCTGCATAAGCGGTAGTTCGGAAAACTTCTTCAGTTTGTGGATGAAGCCAGATCATGACAAATAGAAAAATAAACCCGAAAGCCATCGCGATGGTGGTCGACCCCCATACCAGTTTACTTTTCTCTTCTTTGCTGGGTAAACGCTGTTGTGTTTTTACAAAATGGCGGGCACTCAGGAAAGCCGCAGCAATCAGGGCCGGGATCAGGATAATGACTCCCAGATTCAATATATAGATGAGGATGCCAATCAATATCACCAAGGCAAGATAAATAGTGGCAAAATATTTTAGATAATGCGACATTGTTCTAGCCTCCTTTTGTAGAGTCCGATTCAGGATGGCTGATTTTTACGCTGGTGTCTACGGTATAACATCCAGCTAATCAGCACTAGGACGATAGAGAGAATTACATAACTAACTTTGCTGAAGATTTGCTGCATCAGTTGCTGATTCTCACCAAAATAAAAACCGACACAGGCCAGAAATGTGGTCCAGATGACCGTTCCTAAACTGCTATAGAACATGAATTTCCAGAAAGGCATACCGCTCATGCCAGCAGGAATGCTGATCAGGGAGCGTACAGCAGGCACCATGCGGCCAAAAAATACAATCCGATGCCCATACTTTTCAAACCATTGCAGAGATGTTTTAACATCTTTGGATTTGATAAACAGGAGTTTGCCATAACGGTCGACGAATTTGAAAATACTGTCATGATTGAATTTATAGCCAATCCAGTACAAGAGAGCGGCAGCGATTAAGGAACCGAAAGAGCCAGCAATAATCACTCCGCTTAGAAGCAATTGGCCTTGAGAAGCTGAATAGCCTGCAGAGGGCATAATGATTTCAGAGGGAATAGGAGGGAAGACATTGTCTAGAAACATTAGCAGGGCAATACCGAGGTAGCCCAGCTTTTCCATGACAGAGATAATCCATTCGGTTAGATTCATGGTAAATAAGTCAATAAAAAATAATCCCTATATGCTAAGGAGTATTTTTTATACAGTAAAGTTGAGATATATAACTGAGATCGCAGTAATTAACTGTGACTTAAGGTGTAGATATAAACTTTACGTAATAGATATGCTAAACAGATGGGTAAAACACTTAGCAATAAAAAATGTACCGCAGTAGCATTAATGTGATAACTGACAAACAGGGCTAAAATTGCCCCAATCACGGTACCTAGAATGACAATAAATAAATGTGACTGGCGTTCCAGTTCCTCACTAACCTGATTCATTCGCTGTAATTTTATATTTTCTTGAGTCTGGAATCTGACAATATTTTCAGAATCCGGTGCAAGTGAACTCGTCATTTTACGTTCCTTTTCATTTTAAATATTTAGTTATTAATGAAAGACTTAGGTGTTTAAAGGTGCTTGGTTATAAGACTAGCAAGCTTGATCTGAAAAAAATGCGTGTCTTGGTAAATAATTAGTAAGCTTTTTATTGCGGATGTGTTTTTATGTAAATAAAAAGCCCTCCGAAGAGGGCTTATATATATTTGTTTACAAAGCTGGGTTTAAAGACGTTTACGTTTTGCCGCCAGAATTTGCGATTGACGCATGCGGAAACCTTCTTTTTGCTTCTCGGTGGTTTTATCAATGCAGTACACGCAGGAAACACCATGTTCATAGCTCGGTAGTGCTACTTCTTCTGGACTCAACGGCCAGCCACAGGCGTGACATTTGGTGTTCTGGCCTTCTTCCATGCCATGTGTGACCGCAGTACGGCCATCAAATACGAAACATTCACCTTCCCACATGCTTTCTTCAGGTGGTGTCTCTTCCAGGTATTTTAAGATGCCGCCTTTCAGGTGATAAACTTCGGTAAAGCCTTCTTGAAGCAAGAGAGAAGTTGATTTTTCACAGCGAATTCCGCCAGTACAGAACATGGCAATTTTCTTATCTTTGTGTTGTTCCAGATTATTTTTCACGTATTCCGGGAATTCACGGAAAGTTTCAGTTTTCGGATCAATCGCGCCTTTAAATGTACCGGCTTTATATTCGTAATCGTTACGGGTGTCGACGAGAATCACGTCATCACGTGCGATCAGCTTGTTCCATTCTTTAGGGTCCAGATAGTGGCCGACCAAATCGCGTGGTTTCACTTCTACGCCCAAGGTCACGATTTCTTGTTTCAGCTTGATTTTCATTTTCCGGAAGGGTTTGTCAGAGCTGTGTGACTCTTTATATTCCATCTGTTCAAAGCCTTCATCAAGCAGGAACTGATGAACTTGATCAATGGCAGCACGGTCACCCGCCACTGTGCCGTTAATGCCTTCACCTGCCACAATCAGAGTACCGCAAAGGTTGATGGTATTTACCAAGTCCAAAAGACGTTGTTGCAGATCCGCAGGATTCTGAACTTCTTTGAATTGATAAAGTGCGGCAACAACCCAACCAGTCGTCGCTTGCTGTTCTACAGGTGCAAGCTGTTCTACAGTAGCGTTCATGGAATACTCCAACGTAGCATGATAGTTTAAAAGGCGCATATTTTAACGTGATTCGGGTGAATAAGCGAGTAAAACACCGGCTTTTAACAGGCTTCAATTCATTCAGGAGAGCGTGTATAGTCATGCCGACCCAAGATTTTGGGACAATGATGCAAATGCTAAAAATTGCAGCACAGTTGGAGTAAGTTTTGAGTTCGGATCGTCGTATTGCATCTTTAACCCCTTGTGCAGGGCGTTGTTCTACCGTATTTGGAGATGCGGTCTGTCGTGGCTGTCGCCGTTTTAATCATGAAGTCATTCAGTGGAATACTTATACTGCTGACCAGCATAGCGTGGTCTGGCAGCGGCTAGATATCCAGTTAGACCAGATTTTAGTGCCGATGCTGCCCCATGCTGATTTAAAGCATGTAGAAAACTTTGTCCGTTCCAAACGTGTACGTTTGCGTGATGATGCCAGCAAAGGCCGAAAGTTGTATCATGCTTTAAAGCTGTGTGAAAAGAACCGCCATTTCACCGATGAAAGCGGGCTGGGCATTCATTATAAGCAAGTGCGTCCTCTTTGGCAGGAGTTTGAACGTCGGGTGCTGGCCTTGGCCCAAGCCAGTTATGACTTGGCCTTTTTACGGGCTGATAGCATTGGCCAGCATTTGATTCATTTACAAGAAGAGGACTAAGTCCTCTTTTTTTAATATAAAAATAGAGTAAGTGTCGCTGAGGAATCGGATGAATATCAGTGAATATATGCTGTACTGTCTGGCGGTCGTAATGATGATCGCTATGCCTGGACCTGTTATGTTGCTGGTCGCCAGTGCTGGTTTAAAAGGTGGTTATCGGCATGCATTACAGACTATTTTTGGAACCAACCTGGCTTCGTTGGTGCTCATTGTTCTATCAGTACTCAGTCTAAAAGGCTTGCTGCTCATTAATGAACAATGGTGGGATGCTATCAAGCTATTGGGCTGCATATATATTGGCTATCTGGGCTTGCAGATTTTCCGAGAAGTCTGGCAAGGTCAGGTAGTACAGGGACATCAGTCTCTGTCGGCAGCATCCGGCGGTTTTCGTCGCGGCTTTCTGGTCGGAATTTCCAATCCTAAAGATATTCTTTTCTTCGCTGCCTTTTTTCCGCAATTTATCGGGATTACGCCAAATCTTGATTTGAGTTTAATCATTTTGATTTTAAGCTGGGTTGTACTGGACTTTCTTTGCTTATCTATCGTGTATTTAGGTTTTAACCGTTTATCGCACTCTCGTTTTTATCCGTATTTGCTGGCAGGGTGTGGTGTGATTTTGGTCGTGGTTGCCTTTTATGGTATGTATAGTTTGCTGATTTTAGTATAAAATCAATAAAAACAAGGATCTGGCTAAATAAAATTTAACGATCCTGTCTGGAAGAGTCAGTAAAAATTATGCTAAGGTAAAATCAAATAAAACTGAACCGCTCAGAATGTCTAAAATAATCATAAAGTCAGACCATCCATTTTCACCCCTGCTATTTACTCAACCTGCTGTTATTCAATACCTACAGATCATTGGAATTGGGCTGATCGCTGTCAGTATTGTATATCTGCTGGCTGCGAACTGGTGGATGCTTCCCAAGTGGGTACAGCTCCTGATTCCACAAGCCTTAGTGCTGACTTCGGCATTGCTCAGCATACGCTTTAGCGCACGAGAAATGGTAAGACAAAGTCTAGATGGTGTTGTGGGGCTGATGCTGGGCTTAAGCCTAGCGGTGATAGGGCAGATTTATCAAACAGGTGCGGATAGTTATCAGCTTTTTTTACTGTGGGCTTTATTGCTCTTGCCTTGGTTGTATCGTCCGAATATTGGTGTTTTTGCTTTATTTTGTGTGATTAGCCAGTTGGCACTGTATCTGTATTTCAAGCAGAGCTTCTGGATGGAACGTGCCGAGCCTGCCTATTGGTTGGCTCTGAATGTACTCACCGGTGTTAGCTTTTTCTATGCACTACGATTTTATTCGGTTTTGCGTTATCTGTTGATTGTGGCTGTGGTGATAGTTTCCATAGTGAGCATGTTCCAGTTTATCAACTCGAACTCTATCTGGTATTTAGGTTCGGTATTAAGCTTACCCCTCATATTCAGTGCTTATTTTTACAGCCTTCGTAAGCAGCTGGAAACCAGTTTGCTGGTGGCTGGACTCGCGCTGAGTATGAGTGTGCTGATCTTGGATCTGACCAAGTCCTATTTGCAGGAATCAGCCGGAGGCTTGCTGGTTCTGGCTGTATTGATCTTTGCTTGGTTCGCTGGGATCAGTGGCTTGTTGATGAAGCTCCTCCCCAAAAGCAGGTTTTCAGTGATTCCACTGGCGCTAGGTGCATGGATTGCTGGAATCATTCTGGCTGCCTTATTACTGACCTATTGGAAAAGTTTTTCCATTTTTTTTATGGGTGCAGTTTTTATCGTGGCTGCCTGCTGGTTGATTCATACCAGGAACTCTGTTTTTCTGCGCCAGTTTGCGTATTGTTTGTGGCTATGTGGTCAGGCCGCCGTTCTGATTCATATGGAGTGGCTAACAGATAGCCTGATGCTGATCTGGCTGATTCAGCTAGGGATTACGCTGCTGAGTATGCGGAGCCGTATGCATTGGTGGGTGGTATTGTTGCAATTATTAATGGCACATGTTTTAGCGATTGCAGCCTTCTATTCAAAAATACAGCATGACCAGTTGTTGCTGATTGCAATGTCAATCAATTATCTGATTCTCATCGTTATTTTAATAAGTACCAGCTATTGGCTGGAATCCCGCTATAGCAAAAGTATACAGTTATGGATGATCTGCATACTGGCAGCCATGGCGATATTGCAAACTTTATTTAAGCAGGGGATGGTTCATCCAGCTGATCATCATTATCTTGCAAATCTCATGGTTTTTTATGCTTTACCGGCAATATGGCTACTGAGCTTTATTCTGCTATATAAACAGCAATTTAATCGGCATTTCCTGTGGCTGGTTCCCGTCTTGGGAATAGTATTAATCTGGCTGGGCTATTTTGAAATTTTAATAATTCTGCTGCTGATGGCATGGGCGATTGTTTATCGGCACGTTTGGATACAGGCGCTGTCCATCTTGCTGCTGGTCTTCTGGTTATGGATGCTGTATTACAATCTGGGTCTAAGCTTTCTTTTTAAAAGTCTCAGCATTTTTGCATCCGGGCTGCTGGTACTGCTGCTGGCTTATGTTTTAAACCGACCAATGCTGGAAGGTAGAGAAGGGGAGCCCAGATGAAAAAGTTTCTTCCTCTTTATTTGGCCATCTTGAATATAGCCTTGTTTAGTGCACTGATTTTGCAGCATGAATGGCATTTAAAAAATAGCCAGAGCATGTTCGTTGAATTGATGCCTGTAGATCCACGCTCTATACTTCAGGGAGATTATATGGTTCTGAGCTATCAGCTGCATTTTGGTGCTGCAGCGAGGCAGAGTAGCCAACGATCTTTCTCGGATCTTCGTATTGACGATTTTGAAAATCAGTCCCAGGTGCTAAGTTATGTGCAGCTGGATAAACAGCGCAGAGTGATCACGACCAGTTTTGATCAAAGGCTTCTTGGTGGGTCAGCAGCATTTAGCAAGCTTGTTCTGAAAAATCCCCGTAATACTTTTGAGAGCTTATATCCTGCTGCCAACAGTTTTATGTTCGCTGAAGGGCTGGAGTCCTGTTATCGCAATGCTAAATTTGCTGAATTAAAAGTACAGGAAAATGGTGAGGCCGTCCTAGTGGATCTGGTCGATCAGCAGCTTAACTCCTTGAATTGTAAAACTCGTAAAAGCTGGTGGCAGGACAGTTGATCTCTTGTAAAGGGGAATATTTTTAGCAATAAAAAAGCCCGCAAGATGCGGGCTTTTGAATCTTGAGTGATCAATTACGCTACTTGTACTGGAATACAGTTAGCAGTGTGATTCACCGTATTGTCCGGATTTGCATAAACCAGACGTGGTTTATGTGCATTGGCTTCAGCTTCAGTAAAATCACCAAAGGTGGCAATAATGATGATATCGCCAACATCGGCCTGATGTGCTGCACCACCATTCACTGAAATAATTCCGGAATTATCTTCACCACGGATTGCATAAGTAGTAAAGCGTTTACCATTGGTCACGTTCCATACATGAATTTCTTCATATTCACGAATGCCAGCCAAATCCATTAAAACGCCATCAATTGCACATGAACCTTCATAGTGTAATTCTGCATGTGTAACAAAAGCGCGGTGAATTTTGCATTTTAATAAACGAGATAGCATGGCTAGCGTCCCCTTAGTTGACCTAAGATTTTGACCTTATGGTTGAATCAGTTTCTACGGCACTGGATCAGTGAGTAGGCTTGCGCATTTTGCGCCTAAACGCCTTGCAAGGCAAGCGTAATTGTCCAGCAATATTGAATGTTCAGTTCGGTTTATAGGCATTAATTTGATTCATGGCTTGCTGTACTTCACCGTTAACCAGCATTTTGGTACGGGCCAGTACGTGCGCAATAGCATCATCCATTAAACCCTGCTCACTACTTGGTGCCTTACTCAGAACATGGCCAGAAACCCGCTCTTTAGTGCCCGGATGACCAATCCCAATACGTAAACGATGGAAGTTTGCACCGATATGCGGCACGATATCGCGTAAACCATTATGTCCACCATGGCCACCGCCAGTTTTTAGGCGAATGATGCCGGGATTCATATCCAGTTCATCATGGGCGATCAGGATCGATTCTGGTGCGATATTGTAGAATTTAGCGAAAGGAACAACACTTTTACCAGAAAGGTTCATAAAGGTTGTAGGCATGAGAAGACGAACATCCTGTCCTTCAATATTGCCACGCCCGCTGATTCCATTAAATTTCGGGTCTTTTTTAAGGCTAATGCCATATTGATCTGCAAGACGTTCTACAAACCAGAAGCCTGCATTATGGCGGGTTTGGGCATACTCAGAACCTGGGTTACCCAAACCGACAATCAGTGAAATACTAGACACTAATTTACACCATCAACACTTATGCGCGTTTGAAGTCAGCGTGCATTGGTGTGTTTTTAGCTGGGTGACGCTGTAACGCTTGGATTTTCACGTTTTCAACGTTATCACCTACTTTAACTTCAATCACTTCTTCAAAAAAAGCGTTGTTTTCTAAAGCTTTAACAAGCTCACGAAGTTCAAGTGTAATAGCTACAGGCTCAGCAGCACCACCGTAGATGATAGCAGGTACTTTAGCAGCATTGCGAAGGCGGCGGCTCGAACCTTTCCCTTGTAATGCTACTTCACGTGCTTCTGCGTTTAATACGAAGTTTGCCATGATAGACATCCTATTTAAGTTAAATGAACCAGATCTGCGACCGATCTGGTGATACAAAGCCCTGCCAAATGGCAGGGCTTTAGAAATTCAGCGCACTATTATAGATAAGAATCGAACATTGCGCTAATAGATTCTTCGTTGTTGATACGACGGATCGTTTCAGCAACCATGCTTGCAACTGAAACCTGACGGATTTTGCCCAGATTCTGGGCTTCTTCTGAAAGCGGGATGGTGTCAGTGACTACCAGCTCATCAATTACAGAATTTTTCAGGTTTTCAATGGCTTTGCCAGATAGTACAGGGTGAGTAGCATAGGCAACAACTTTGCGTGCACCGAAAGTTTTCAGTGCATCTGCTGCTTTACACAGGGTACCTGCCGTATCGACCATGTCATCGACAATGACACAGTCGCGATCTTTCACGTCACCAATCAAATGCATCACTTGTGATTCATTCGCTTTTTGACGACGTTTATCAATAATCGCAAGATCGATATCGCCCATCTGTTTGGCAACAGCACGTGCACGGACTACACCCCCAACGTCAGGAGAAACAACCATCAGGTTATTGTGTGACTGCTGGCGCAGGTCAGCAAGCAATGCTGGTGTACCATAGATGTTGTCGACAGGAATATCGAAGAAACCTTGAATCTGGTCAGCATGCAGGTCAATCATCACCACACGGTCAATACCGACGGTAGTCAACATGTCTGCAACAACTTTTGCAGTAATTGGTACACGGCTTGAACGAGGACGACGGTCTTGGCGGGCATAACCGAAGTAAGGGATCACGGCAGTAATACGACCAGCACTTGCACGACGCAATGCATCAGCCATCACCAGGATTTCCATCAGGTTATCGTTGGTAGGGGCACAAGTAGGTTGTACGATGAATACGTCTTTACCACGAACATTTTCAGTAATCTCAACAGCGATTTCGCCATCAGAGAACTGACCTACAGAGGCAGCGCCTAGAGGAATATGTAAATGACTTACGACTTTTTGAGCGAATTGTGGATGTGCAGTTCCACTAAAAACGACAAGATTGGGCATGAAGCACCCTTGGCGGTTGGTATGTATGGAAGTAGATGGCAGGGGTAGCTGGATTCGAACCAACGGATGCCGAGATCAAAACCCGGTGCCTTACCACTTGGCGATACCCCTAATGCGGCAGAACTTTAATATTTTTGCGATGTTATGTCAAGGTAAATTAACAGTCTTACCGCAAATAGATGTTCTGTCTTTTTTCGAGAAATGGCAGGGGTAGCTGGATTCGAACCAACGGATGCCGAGATCAAAACCCGGTGCCTTACCACTTGGCGATACCCCTAGATTTGATGAATGTAAATGGCAGGGGTAGCTGGATTCGAACCAACGGATGCCGAGATCAAAACCCGGTGCCTTACCACTTGGCGATACCCCTAATACATACATCTACAGGTGAAAAATGGCAGGGGTAGCTGGATTCGAACCAACGGATGCCGAGATCAAAACCCGGTGCCTTACCACTTGGCGATACCCCTATTGAACTTTGAATTGACGTAAAGGAGATTCTTGTAAACTGTCTACCAGGTAAGCTTTACATGGCGCATTTACCAGAATATCCGAGATATTCAATTCATCAGTTACCTCAATAAACACGCAGGCACCTGTACCTGTCAACTTTGCAACTCCGAACTGGTCAAGATATTGCATGGCTGCATCGACTTCCGGATATAGGCTTCTCGCTACTGGCTCAAAGTTATTTCCAAAATCAGATGGTGTTTGCTGATAGGCGCAAAATTTAGATGGCTTCGTGTCTCTTGTCAACATTTTTTGTGAAAAAAGCTGTTGAGTGCTGATAAAACAGTCAGGTTTTAATACAATGAATTTTTTTTGATCTAAGTCTATGAATGTTAAGTGTTCACCAATGCCTTCGGCCCAAGCATTCAGACCATGCACAAAAATGGGAACATCTGCCCCGAGCTTTAGCCCAAGTTCGGCAAGTTGCCTGGTGCTAAGGCCACATTGCCAGAGCTGGTTGACCACAATCAGCGTTGTGGCTGCATTGGAAGAGCCGCCGCCAAGACCTGCACCCATTGGAATATTTTTTTCTATATGAATGCTTAAACCATAAGGAGTCTTGGCATGGGGCCGTAACATCTGCACGGCGCGATAAATCAGGTTATGTTCCTGATCGACCGAAGCCAGTCCCTCAATCTGAATCGCATCATCAGCGCTTTGTTCAAACTCCAGCCAGTCATATAAGTTAATCAGCTGGAAAATGGTTTGCAGCTCATGATAACCATCCGGCCGGCGACCGGTAATATGTAAAAACAAATTCAGCTTTGCAGGGGAGGGAACACGAATCATCATATCTGGATCAGAGCAGTTAACGGTTTTGAATCAGCATTGTAATACGGTTTTCACCACCGTTCTCAAGCGCGTGTTTTAAAATCAGGCGGTTTGGCAGTTTTGCCTGCTGGTTATAGCTTAGCTCTACCCTCCATTGATCTTCTACAATCTGGCTGATGCGCTGGGCACTATCTTTCTGGATTTGAGCAGCCTGAGTGGAAGGACGCGCCTGTACCCAGTCCACCAGATGGCTTATGGGTGCCTGCCAGCCAGTTGCACGTTGCAGCAGTTCCTCAGCGCTTTCCGCCTGAATCAGTCCGGTTTTTGCGTTATTTAAAGTGACCTGGCCGGGTTTGCCTGAAATCTGGGTTCGACCCACGCCTAAAATGCCAGTCAGTTCGATGTCAAATTCTTCCTGCTGCTGTACCCAGGTGAAAAAAGCACTGCCACTTTGCTGTGGGGTGCGTACGCCGATTTTCCCCTGTAACTGGAACTGGTTTTCTGCTTCCAGTACCGTACCGGTGGTCGGTGCTTGAGGCTGGACAATGTGCTGGCAGCCCGTCATGAATAAGGCAGTGGCTGCAAACATGCTGCAGCCTAAAGAGTTCCAATAGCGCATAGGTGTAGTTACCTGTTGTTTATTGTGGTGCTAACAATAACGAATTAAGTTGTTCTAATTCGGGGGCATTTGCGTGGTTTTGTTGTAGTTGTTGTAACACTTGATGAAATTGCTGTAAATCTCCATGCATATATAAGGCACGTGCATAACGTATTCCGATCTTAAGACTGGCATTTAGCGTATAAGCTTTGGCCAGCACCTGGGAAGCTTTAGCAAAGTCATTTTGCAAATAGCAGATATAGCCATAAGTATCCAGAATTGATGCCTGTTCCGGTGCATATTCCAGGGCCAGCTCTGCATAATGTCGTGCTTCTTCAAGGCGGCGATTTTGCATGGCGAGGGTGTAGGCATAAGCATTCAGATAGGTTGGGCTATGCGGCTCAATTTTGAGCAGGGCTTGCAGCAGTTTATCCAGCTTGTTGCGGTCTGCAAAAGGATCAAGCAACAGTACTTGGGCATAGATCAGCTCCGGGTCATCCGGTAGGTTGTTGCTGGCTTCTTCCAGAAGACGAATCGCAGCCTTTTTATTGTCCATACGCTTCAGGATGTCGGCTTGGGCCAGATACAGAAAACTGGTGTGCTGTGGATAATTCACCCGTTCCTGGGTCAGGAAACGTAAAGCATCATGCAGTTTGTCCTGCTTGGCAAAGATGGAAATAATATTACGCCGAGAGACGATATACAGGCTGCCATCTACCAGTCGATAATAGGCTTTTGCTGTTTCATAATGTTGTTTACGTTCGGCATTGACAGCCAGATAGTAATAGGCTTCGTTTTGATACTGCGCCGAATAGCGTAGCTCGACCAGATATTTTTCAGCCTGTTCATATTCTTTTAAATCAATACTGGTCAGACCGGCAATAAACAGGGCTTCTTCAGCAGTCGGCCATTTCTTTAAAATATCCTGCAATTTTTTTAAGGCAGTCACAGAATCATTCAGTTTGATGCGGTATTTTACTTCAGCCAGTCGCACCTCAAGGTTGTTACGATGTTTACGGCTGGATTTTTCATACCATTTTAGCGTTTCGTTATAATCGCCCATGGCATCCAGCAGGTTGGCTTTGAGCAGTATGTAACCGGTTGTCTTCGGTCTTTTTCTGAGTGCTTGTCCAATGGTTTCCAGTGCTTGAGCCAGCTGGCCATTTTGGGCTTCAAGGCCGGCAATCAGAACAAGAATCGAGGGGTTGTTTTTAGCACTGCTTTTGCTGAGTGCATTGATCAGGTAGGCGCGGTCCTCAGAATCTTCAGGGGAAATTCCGGCCAGAATCTCTTCCAGATCTGCGCTGTCATCAATGTGCAGGATTTTCTCCAGCGTTTCTGCGGCCAGCTCATACTCATGTGCTTTTAAGGCGATGTGCGACAAGTAGAACAATGCAGGCACATCTTGCGGTTCCTGAACCACCCAGTGCGTGGAAATGTCCAGTGCCGCAGATAGATCATCGTGTTCCAGGGCAATATTGAGTGCGCGCTCTTTCACGGCGGTGGAATTACTTTTAATCGCCAGCACGGTATAGTTATGCAGGGCAGTTGGAATATCATGATAGGCCAGCGCAAACTCAGCCACCATACTTTGCTTTATGGCATCATAATTCTGATTTGCATGGTAGGCTGTTCCTGCTGCATGAAGATGCACAGTTGAAACCATGCTCCCTACCAGCAAGAATGTGGTAGAATATTGCTTAATTGTAGGCCCGTTCATACGGCTAGCTGTTTGACGCAATTTTTCTTGATCCAAGTAATGCTTTTTATGACACCGATGTTGCACAATAGCATAAATTTATTGAAATGATGACCTGATATGTCTTTCTTTGCATTGGGTGTCAACCATCAAACTGCCTCTGTAGAGCTACGCGAACAGATTGCATTTAATCCTGAAAAATTAAGTGCCTTGCTCGCTGCACAGAGCCAACACCCTGAATTAAACGATATGGTGGTGGTCTCTACATGTAACCGGACCGAAGTTTACGCGATGTCGGACAATGTCGACATCGTGCTGAACTGGCTTGCCCAAAAAAATGGGGTTGATGTCAAACAACTGCAAAATCATGTCTATCGTTATGAAAATGCTCAGGCGGTTACACATTTGATGCGGGTAGCCAGCGGTCTGGACTCACTGATGCTTGGGGAACCTCAAATTCTGGGACAGGTTAAGTCTGCTTTAACGCTGGCCAAAGAAGCCGAAATCGTTTCTCAGGACTTAAACCGTATTTTTGAATATGCTTTCTATGCAGCCAAACGCGTGCGTTCGGAAACTGCTGTAGGAAGCCATGCTGTTTCTATGGGTTATGCCGTTGCCCAGCTGGCCATTCAGGTGTTTAGTCACCCTGAAAAGCTGACTATTCTGGTGGTTGCAGCAGGAGAGATGAACAGTCTGGTGGCCAAATACCTCGCGGAAATGGGGGTGGGCAAGATCATTATCTGTAACCGTACCCAGGCACGTGCTGAAACTCTGGCTCAGGAAATTGCCCATCGGGTTGATGTGGAAATTATCGACTTTGACCAGCTGGCGGCTCATCTGCATCGTGCTGATGTGATTTCTAGCTGCACCGGTAGTCTGCATCAGGTAATTCCTTATGCCGATGTCAAAGCCGCTTTAAAGAAACGCCGTTATCAGCAAATGTTATTGGTGGATCTGGCTGTACCGCGTGATATTGATCCGAAAATTGAAAAACTGGATGGGGTGTATCTCTACGGCGTAGATGATCTGCAAAGTGTGATTGATGAGAATCTGGCGCAGCGTCGTCAGGCAGCCGTTGAAGCAGAAGTGATGGTCAACCAGCTGGCTACTGAGCTGATGACCCAGCAAAAGGTCAATCAGGCGGGTAGCACCATTCATGCCTATCGCGAACATGGTGAAGTTCTGCGTCAGGAAGAGTTGCAACTTGCGACCCAGCGCATTGCCAAGGGAGAAAATGCAGAGAAAGTATTGGCCGAGTTTTCTCATCGTCTGACCCAGAAACTGCTGCATCCGACTTCGATTTTGTTACGTGAAGCCGCAAAAGCAGAAGATCCAGGCGTTTTTGAACTGATGCGTGATAACCTGCATGATGTGATGGATAAGCGCCGCAAGCCGAAGCATGAGGATTTATCCTTGATGGATAAGACTATAGATATTTAATGAAAGACTGCTATTACTCTTGTTATTTTCTTGCCCGATAGCTTTTTCTGGTGGATTTATCTTGCAGAGTGCTGACTTTATTTGCTGGCTGAAACACTAGCAGGTTTTGCAAAACCCTTTCCTAGCAAGCGTTTTAAATTTTATTTCTAAACTATATTTTTAATCGAGTGCTGCTAGAAAAACGGCAGATGCGATATAGGTCGGAAACTTTGATAGGGAGCTAAAAATGATAATTATAGTAGCGCTTAATCTTCCAGCAGAGTCATTGAGCGCTTTTTATCAATTTCATAAATCTGCATCTTGAGATTTTTCATTTCTGCAATACTATTAAATTTTTTCGATCTGATCTTGTGCTGTAAGCACTGATATTGCAACTTGATTGAAAAGTCAGCTGCCAGCTTGTCCGCCTGTTCCGGGGAGGAGGTATAGTCACTGACATTGGCATGTTGCAGAATATGCTGCAATTCACGATGATAGGCCGCACAGGCCCCGAGTACATAATAAATCGAAAGCTCGGGATCATCCGGTAATTCATCAAAAATAATATTCAGAATATTCAGAATTTTAAACAGCAGCTGATCAGGCGAAATCAGGGCGCGCAAAGGCTCAAAATGAATATACAGATAGGGGTGATTCATTAAAATTGCAATGACATATTCTTCAGCATCAATCTTGGTACTAAAGCTTAAAGAGGCGTCATTATTGACTTTGGGTTGCCACTTTCGGCTAAAGCCTAATTTTTCCCGGAAAAACTGCTGCAGCAGATAGCGAAATGAGCCTGTTTTGGGCAACAGTTCAGTTAGCTGGCGCAGTTCACCCATGACCTGACTTTTGCCTTCGGGCGTGGCCACATCATGGTTTCGGGTCAGGTGAGCAAAGACAAAGTCCGAAAGCAGCGGGGCCTGATCCAGTAAACGGCGGAAATTTTCCAGTCCTTCACGGCGAATTAACGAGTCTGGGTCATGATCATCCGGCAGAACAAAGAACTTAAGTTCACGGCCATCATTTAAAAGCGGCAGGGCAATTTCCAGAGTACGCCGTGCAGCTTTTTGTCCGGCGGCATCACCATCAAAGGCAATAGTAATCCGATTATTCTGCTTAAACAGGATGTTCAGATGTTCAGTATTACTGGCTGTACCCAGGGTCGCCACGGCGCCATGGATGCCGGCTTGCTGTAAGGCAATCACATCCATATAACCTTCGACCATTAGCCAGTCTTGGGCTTTTTGCTTGCGGCCTTCGTATAAACCGTACAGCAGCTGGTTTTTATGGAAAACTTCTGAATCTGGCGAGTTGATATATTTGGGTTTGATTTCATTATTTAGTGCACGGCCACCGAAACCGACGATCCGGCCTTTGCTGTCACGAATCGGAAAGATGACGCGGTCACGCAGCAGGTCAAAATCCCGGCCGCTGTCACTGGTCCGAATCAGGCCCAGCAGTTTGAGTCCCTGAATATCCTGAGGAAATGCTTTTTCCAGATGTTGCCAGTCCTCGGGTGCATAGCCTAAGCGCCAGTAGGCCACGGTTTCATGACTTAAACCGCGCTGTTTAAAATATTGCTGGGCATTGGGACTGTGAGGTAACTGGCGTTCATAAAACTGTGCAATATTTTCCAGTAAGTCATACAGGTTGCCGTCAGCCTGACTTTCTACAGCTGGCATTTGCTCAAAGGAGGCAAATGGATCATCGGTATAAAATTCAGGGTCTGGCGCCTGAATTTCAGCAAAAGGGTCAAAATAAGCCGCTTGTTCAGGTGCAGGATTTGCGGGTGAATTTGTTGTTTTTACAGGCGGCGCTGTGACCGGCTTGGGCTTGGCTTCACGCTTGTATTTCAGCCGGTTGGAATCTTTATTGTCTTTAGGCAGTTCAATCCCGGTCTGGCTGGACAGTTCTTTCATCACCTCGACGAAATTACGGCTGCCAATATCCATCAAAAAGCGGATGGCATTTCCGTTGGCCTGACAGCCGAAACAGTGAAAATACTGCTTGTCGCGATAGACGTGGAAAGAAGGTGACTTTTCCTGATGGAAGGGGCAGCAGCCCGAATAGGTACGGCCAGTCTTTTTTAATTTCACGTATTGACCAATCACATCGACAATGTCGGTGCGATCGAGAATCTGATCAATCGTATGCTGAGGAATGGCCATGGTGTATTGAGCTGCTCGTGCTGCGTTTCTAAATTCTAAATCATTGAAAAAATGAGAATAGTCTAATGGAACTGTCGTCTTGCAAATTCCTTTGTATACCTTTTGAGCAGATTGTTCAAGCATTGCCCGGACAAAACAAAAGGGCAAGTATGATACCTTGCCCTTAATAAAATTGCACCTCGAACCGTGACTTGATTGAACGGTTCTGTCAGACCTAGTCTTCGCTCTCCGGACGGTCCAGTAAGCCAAATGATATGCGGTTGGTCCAGCTGCGTTTTGGTGGTTCAAGTTCTGCTGGCTGGCTTGTAGTATCGGTTGCCGTGCTGGCGCCCTTACCAAAGATACCCAAAGTCGCACGGTTCAGGAAGCTGCCTTCATGACGTGCTGCGCGCAGGTTGACCTCACCATTGGCTTTCACCAGATTCGGATAGTTCAGCTTCAAAACTTCAATATACTGCTGGGAAGTCGCTTTATCTCCCAGCTTGTCATATCCATAGGAGACTGTGGCCAAAGCTTCCGGAATCTGAGGTGTTTTCGGATAGTGTTCGATCACCCACAATGAGCGTTCTACAGCAGCCAGATACGCCTTACGTTTCAGGTTGAAACGCGCTGCACTCATTTCATGCTCTGCCAGTTCCTGACCGATAAACTGCATACGTTGCGCGGCATCTACTGCATAACTGCTGGATGGATGGCGGCGAATGAAATCGACAAAGTTCTGGTAGGCCAGTTTCAGATAACTGACATCACGGTGCGACTGTTTTAGTGAGGTATAACGCATCAGGCCATTATAGTTCTGTTCCATATTGGCCACACCACGCACATAATAGGCATAGTCTACGTTAGGGTGCTGCGGGTTTAGACGGATAAAACGTTCAGCCAGTGCGACAGCACCCTCAAAATCTTTTTGCTGGAATTTGACATAGAGCAGCTCAAGCTGGGCCTGCGGTGCGTATTGGCTGGTCGGAAAATAGGTTTCCAGTGCTTCAAGCTGTTTTGCCGCATCACTATATTGATTACGATCTAGCGCTTTCTGTGCTTTTTGAATATAAACTTGTTCGCTAGACTCTGGACCTTTGTCCACGACTTCTTTTTTGGGATTACTGCTACAGCCTACCATTGCCGATGCAACGCCTAACGTAATTGCAAGCATTGTCATTTTATAATGTGGTAGCGACATAAAAATTCCTCTGTTAATACGGGCAATGAGCTACAATTGCACTATTAAACCACTTTTGTCTGAATGAGCAAATGAGTCAAGCACAATCTTCCAATTCTAATATCCCTGAGACTGATTTCAATTTACTTGAAGATTCTGAGGATGCAGATAACCATACTTCAGAACCAACTGCAACACGTTTATCGTTGCAATTTCAATTGGATGAAACTTATATCGGCCTGCGTATCGACCAGATTGCTGCAATGGTCTGGAGTGACTTTTCTCGGGAAAAACTCAAGCAGTGGATTAAAGAGGGCAATTTATTGGTGAATGGTCAACCAGTTAAGCCCAAATTTAAAAGTGACGGTTTTGAAACATTAACACTCAATGTTGAGCTTGAATCACAGACCCGTAGCCTGCCGGAAGATATTCCGTTAAACATTGTATATGAAGATGATGACATTATTGTCATTAACAAGCCGGTGGGTATGGTGGTGCATCCGGGTGCAGGCAATACTTCAGGAACTCTGGTCAATGCCTTATTGCATCATTATCCGAAATCGTCTGAGCTGGCGCGCGCAGGTTTGGTACACCGAATCGACAAAGACACCAGTGGTTTATTGGTGGTGGCAAAAAACCTTGAGGCTCAGTTTGCTTTAAGTAAACAGCTGGAAAAGAAATCGGTGTATCGTCTGTATGATCTGGTGGTTTACGGCAATATTATTGCTGGTGGCACCATTGATGAACCGATTAAACGCCACCCGGTGGATCGTGTCAAAATGGCGGTATTGCCCGGCGGTAAAGATGCCATCACACACTACAACGTGAAAGAGCGTTTCCAGCATTTCACCCGTGTTCAGGCGCGTCTGGAAACTGGCCGTACTCATCAGATTCGTGTGCATTTTAGCTATTTAGGCTATGGCCTGCTTGGCGATCAGGTATATATGCCGCGTGTACGTTTGCCGGCAGGTGCATCGCAGCTCCTTGAAGATACTCTACGCGGTTTTAAGCGTCAGGCCTTGCATGCCGCTAAGCTCGGACTGGTTCATCCGCGTACCCATGAGGAAATGATGTTTGAAGCGCCGTGGCCAGAAGATTTCGCCCATCTGGTTGAAGTACTGCGTAGCGAAAACAAAGCGTATTAATTTTTCTATCTAGGCCGTCATCAGTATAAGGAATCGAGATGCAATTTGTCGCAGGACTTCCTCAAGGGGTATATGTGGGTCAGACCCGTGTCCATCATGATCAGGTTCAGCCATCTCTGCAGCCGGAACTGGCAGGTTTTAACCTGGCATTGCATGTAAATGATGAGGCTGCACGTGTCTACAAGCACCGCATTCAGCTGCTACAGGATTTTCAGCCTTTCGGTGTGGATAAAATCACCTGGATGAGCCAGACGCATAGCACGATTTGCCATACTATTAATGAGCAGCTCCCGTTTGAAGCACTGGTGGGAGATGGTCTGGTGACGCAGCGTAAAGCGCATGCCCTCATAATGATGACGGCAGACTGTTTGCCGGTGGTGTTGGTGAATGGGGAAGGAACTGAGGTTGCCAACCTGCATGCTGGCTGGCGGGGTCTGGCAGGTGGAATTATTGAAAATACCATTGCCAGTATGCAGTCCCGGCCGGTCTGGGCCTGGTTGGGGGCGGCCATCAGCCAGCCTTGCTTTGAAGTGGGTACAGAAGTGAAAGAGGCATTCTGTTCAAAATATCCTGAGCTGGACAGCGCATTTCAGGCGGGACAGCAGACCGGAAAATACTATGCCGACCTGTATGCAATTGCGCGTTACATCTTGCAGCAACACGGGATAATAACCGTTTTGGGCGGCGATCAGTGTTCTTATACTCAGGCCGATGAATACTTTTCCTATCGCCGTGAAGCCAAAACCGGGCGCATGGCAACATTCGTGTTTATGGCCTGAAACTGTTAAACTTGACTGAAATTACTGGTTTTTGATTGTTATGTCCCTATCTTCCAAATCTGTTGCGATTGTTTATCACAGTCCTTATGGACACACGGCTAAAGTGGCAAACTTTATTGCTGAAGGTGTGCAAAAGGCAAGTGTTCAGGTACATATGATGAATGTTGAGCAGATTGATTGGGAGTTACTGGATGCCAGTGATGCGATTGTTTTTGGCTGCCCCACCTATATGGGCAGTTTGACGGCGGCCATGAAACTGTTTATGGAGCAGTCGTCCAAACGCTGGGTAGCACGTAACTGGCAGGGGAAACTGGCTGCTGCATTTACCAATGGTGGGGGGTTAAGTGGTGACAAGCTTGCTGTTTTACAACAGATTAACCTGTTTGCGATGCAGCATGGCATGTTGTGGTCGGGTTTGCCTTTGATGCCGACCGGCCGTTCTGCAACAGACCTGAACCGCATGTCGAGCTTTTTAGGACTGATGACCCAGTCGGATAATGCACCAGTTGAAGTGACACCGCCAGAAGGGGATTTGCAGACTGCACTCTGGTTTGGGGAGTATATTGCCCTTACGCTAGCCAGATTACATAGCAAAGTTTAAAAGCATAAAAAAACCTCCGTACTAGGGAGGTTTTTTATTGACCGGGTTCAGCTCTTATTTATGAAATAAACGTGCTTTATCACGTTGCCAATCACGGTCTTTTTCAGTCGCACGCTTATCATGCAGCTGCTTACCTTTTACCAGGGCAATTTCCAGTTTGGCATTTGGCCCTTTCCAGTAGCAGGCCAATGGTACGCAAGCATAACCTTTCTGGTTAATCGCCCCCATCAGTTTTTCAATTTCACGGCGGTTCAATAACAGCTTGCGGGTACGTGTGGCTTCCGGCACGACATGCGTAGATGCACTGAGCAGAGGTTGAATTTGCGCCCCGAACAGGAAAGCCTCACCATTTTTAAAGGTGATATAGCTCTCTACAATGGTCATACGGCCCGCACGTAAAGATTTGACTTCCCAGCCTTGTAAGGAAAGTCCAGCTTCAAATTTTTCTTCAATAAAATAATCATGACGGGCACGTTTGTTGAGTGCAATCGTTCCGCCGTTATTTTTTTTAACTACAGTTACTTTCGCCATAATCCGACACTTCCAAAGTTAAAGCTATTGTACCGTAACTTTTATTGAGTTGAAGAGTTTAAATTAGTGGAGTTTCTTCAACAAAAATCAAGATTTTGCTAAAATAGCGGCCTACATAACAAACAGAGTACAAATGGATGTCTAAAACTCGTGTGATATATCCGGGAACTTTTGATCCAGTTACCAATGGTCATATTGATTTGGTAACACGTGCATCAAGAATGTTTGATGAAGTTGTGGTGGCTATTGCCATTGGTCATCATAAAAATCCGGTATTTAGTCTGGAAGAGCGAGTTGAGCTAGCCAAACAGTCCTTAAGCCATTTGGACAATGTTGAATTTGTAGGATTTGACGGTTTGCTGGTGAATTTCTTCCGTGAACAGAAGGCAACAGCGGTATTACGCGGTTTACGTGCAGTGTCTGATTTTGAGTATGAATTTCAGCTAGCGAATATGAACCGTCAACTGGATGCTCATTTTGAAGCGGTATTTTTAACGCCTTCAGAGCAATATTCATTTATTTCATCCACATTGGTGCGTGAAATTGCTCGTTTAAGAGGGGATGTAACCAAATTTGTTCCACCAAATGTGGTTGCTGCCTTCGAGCGTAAACTTCAACAAGGTTGGTAGAGTGTCTTTATATATCACCGATGAATGTATCAATTGTGATGTCTGTGAACCTGTATGCCCGAATGAGGCAATTTATATGGGGGAACTCATTTATGAGATCAATCCTGATCTGTGTACCGAGTGCGTCGGACATCATGACAAACCGCAGTGCCAGTTATTCTGTCCCGTAGATTGTATTCCGCTTGATCCGAACCATGTAGAGACGCAGGAACAGCTACAGGCCAAGTATGAAAAACTGACTGCTCAAAAAACATCAAGCAATTAGTTGTCAGATTTGATACTATGCGGCTCGAAGTGAGCCAGACGATCGCTGCTGTGGAAATCTCCGTGATTGAAGCAGGGGAGGAAAGTCCGGGCTTCATAGGGCAAGGTGCCAGGTAACGCCTGGGCGGCGCGAGCCGACGGAAAGTGCAGCAGAGAGTAGACCGCCTTCATTGTGGTTCTGAGCAATCGGAACCGGAGGTAAGGGTGAAAGGGTGCGGTAAGAGCGCACCGCATGACTGGTAACAGTTCATGGCATGGTAAACCCCACCGGAAGCAAGACCAAATAGGGATCCGTTAGGCATGGCCCATGCTGGATCCGGGTAGGTCGCTTGAGCGTATGAGTGATTGTACGCCTAGAGGAATGATCGTTCTCGACAGAACCCGGCTTATCGGCTCACTTCAACAAATTTTGATCAAACAGTGCATTATGGGGTTGACGCTCTTTAAAGAAAATCTCATAATGCGCGCACAGTTTAAGGCTATGTAGCTCAGTTGGTTAGAGCACCGCACTCATAATGCGGGGGTCACAGGTTCAAGTCCCGTCATAGCCACCATATTCTGAAAAAACCCACTCCGATTGAGTGGGTTTTTTTATGTCTTAATTTTATTTTTGTTATTGTTATTGTTAATATCTGAAATTGCAGATTTTAATACTTGTAAGCAGATTTTTGCTGTTTGTTCTCTAGGAGTGAATTTTTCAGTCATTTGCTGAAATGGGTGTATATAGTTTCTAAAATCTCTTAGCTCCTTACTAAATCTATAAGTATCTTTTTCAATAATTCCAATATCGTGAGCAACTTCAATAAAATTATTTAAAGTCCATTGATCAAATTTTTTTACACTGCCATCTTTTTTAGGGCTAATCGGTGATGTATTAAAAATTTGGGGATTCTGAGAGGCAAGATTCAAAAATAAACCTTCTAAAGTGCTGCCTGCCAATAAAACCACAGATAAAAATGCTTCCCCTTTAAATGCTTTCTCAATTTCTGACATTCGACTTTCAATAACTGGAACGAGTGTGGGTGTCAAGTTTATCGTTGCGAGATCTATCTTAAATTCATATTTGATAAAATCACGACCTAAATCCTGTGTACTTTCTTGAATTTGATCATCAATATTTATAGAATTAATTTGCTTAACAATAATTTCAGTGTTTGCACGAATTACTCGGTATTTATCGAATTGAAGATATTTATTAAAGTCAGCTATCAACTCATCGAGTCTTTTTAAGTTCTCCATATAGTTGATAGGAGTGAATAAATTTTGAATGCAGGTAATGATTTTAGGAGTATTGTTAATTTGAGATAAGCGTTGATCTGTATATAACGATCTTGAAGGGAAACCTTGTCCATACTTTCTTAAATAGTCATTCCCATAGACATCTTCATAATCAAAAGTAGCGAAGAAATCTATAATTTTAGGTCCTGATCTATATTCAGTTATTTCATTGATCAGATCACGAAGCTTTTCAAGTGTCTTAGGTGAAAGAAGCATATTTGTCGGATTTTATTTAATGTAAGATAAATATAAGTCTTAGTTTAAATTTTGTACATAATTGAAAAGGTTATTCACATCATCCGTCTGCAATTGTTCACGCATTTTTAAAAACTGCTTTTCATCTAAGTCATAAAGCTTAAGAGAAAGCAGTTTTTCTATATCTTCTTGTGGAAAACGATATTTAATAATTTTGGCGGGTAAACCACCGACGATCGCATAAGGTGGCACGTCTTTGGTCACGACTGCACCTGTGGCAACGATAGCACCTTCACCGAGTGTCACGCCTTGCATAATCATGGCACGTGAACCAACCCAGCAGCCATTACCAATGATAGTGTCACCTGCCGGTACAAAACTGCGAGTATCGAAAGGAAATGCAGCAATCCAGTCGGTGCGATGCAATTGGTTACCACCCATCATGATCACGCATTCGGCGCCAAAACAGACGAAATTGCCAATATAAAGTTGATCAATCGGCTTCTCAGGTGTCGAGGGCTTGTCATGCAAATAGCGAACCACACAACGTTCAAAGCCCTGATCCCAATAGGCTGAGTAATAACTATAATTCCCCTTAATGTGAATATTCGGATTCTTCACCGTTTTGGAAATAAACTCGAATTCGCACCAATGCTTTACCGGGGAATTAACTAAACGTTCAGACATGAAATTTACGACTTAATAATTTCAACCATATTATAACTGAGTTTGGTTTAAATGCTGAAAAGCTTCTATTGCACGTACTCGACTACTTTTTAAATCAACAATAGGGCGTGGATAATCCAGATCTGGATTTGAATTTTTTGCATAAGGTTCATGAATTTGTTTGGCATCTAAATGCGCAATCTCAGGTACCCATTTACGAATATAATCACCGTTAGAGTCAAATTTTTGAGATTGGCTGACAGGATTAAAAATACGGAAATAGGGTACAGCATCAGTTCCTGTAGATGCACACCATTGCCATCCACCATTATTTGCAGCCAAATCACCATCTATTAAATGTTGCATAAACCATGCTTCACCATGACGCCAATCAATTAATAGATTCTTTGATAAAAACATCGCACAGATCATGCGAACGCGATTATGCATCCAACCTGTAGCGAGTAGTTGCCGCATGCCGGCATCCACAATAGGGATGCCTGTCTGTCCCTGCTGCCAAGCATGTAAATCTTCAGGTGCATGTCTCCATTGAATACGCTGAGTATCTTGTTTAAAGGGCAAAGACATTGATACACGGGGAAATTCGAACAAGATATGTTGATAAAATTCACGCCATAGGAGTTCATCTAACCATATTTGCTGACCTTGATTGTCAAAATGAAGATAACCTGTATGACCAAATAATGCTGCTAAACATTGGCGAATAGACAGGATTCCAGTATTCAAATAAGCAGCAAGTTGGCTTGTGCTATTGAGTGCAGGAAAATCTCGTTCTAAGTGGTAATGGCTGACTCGATGCTTAATAAAATCATCTAATATACTCCAGGCATGATGTTCTCCAACTTGCCAAAGTGTTTGTTGTTCTTGTGAGATGTGCTGATCTGGATAAATCGCTTCAAAACTGGGCAAGAGGCGTGAAAAATCCTCATGAGGTGCTATTTGCGGCTGTGCCTCAATAGTTGGGTAACAAGTGGGAATACTGATACTTAACTGTTCGTAACACTGTTTTTTAAATGCACCAAAAACCTGGTAGGGCTGTCCGCTTTTATTGCGTATATTTCCGACCATAAAAAGCGTTCGATCATGATACAACTCAAAACCTACCCCATTCAATTCAAGGAGTTTCTGTGCTTGAGTATCTCTTTTTAATTCATTAATACCTAATTCAATATTGGCATGTACATTTTGAATGTGATGTGTTTTACAAAGCTTTAGAAGTTGTTGTGGTAGATCTTTCCACAGGGGGATGATGAGGTGAATAAGAGGAATATTTAACTGAGCAAGTTTGTTTTTGAGTTGCTGAAGTTGTCTAAGATAAAAATCAATTTTAATTGGAGCGTCTTGATGTTGTTGCCACTGCGTGGGTGATAAAACCACCAGTGCAATGCATTCACCCGCTTGGCGAGCATGCCAAAGTGCCGTGTGATCATGAATTCTTAAATCTTGTCTAAACCAAATAAGTTGCATGCTAAGTCTGGAATCGGTTGTATTGAATGTTGAAAAATCATAAACATTTTTAATTGATTTCTATAGTGTTTAATGGTGAATTTAGAATAAAAAGCCCCTCAGTCGAGGGGCTTTTTATTTAATCGTCTTAAATCTTAAAGATATTCAACTTTTACTATTTCGTATTCCACTTCGCCTTGTGGGGTTACGATTTTTACATCATCGCCTTCATTTTTACCTAAAAGGCCACGTGCAATCGGCGAGTTGACAGAGATTTTATTAATCTTAAAGTCTGCCTCGTCATCCCCTACGATTTTATAGGTTTTTTGTTCTTCAGTGTCCAGGTTTTCAATCGTTACCGTGACACCAAAAACTACACGCCCATTTTGCTCAAGCTCCTTGACATCAATCACCAGGCAAGCACCAAGTTTACCTTCGATATCCTGAATGCGGCCTTCACAGAAACCTTGCTGCTCACGTGCAGCATGATATTCCGCATTTTCTTTTAAGTCGCCATGTTCACGTGCTTCCGCAATCGCTGCAGTAATACGTGGACGGTCTACAGTTTTCAGTTGATGTAATTCTTTCTCTAAGGCTTCTTTGCCTTCGGGAGTCATAGGATAACGTTGCATAGTTGTCCCTCATTAATTAAAAAAAATAAAGTCTAGAAATGAAAAAAGCCCGCCACCAAGAAGGTGACGGGACTTCTCAGTAACGAATTAACCTACTGTTTGTAAGTCTTGCAAACGATATACATCCATTGGCAATTTAATAGCGAGAGCTTGGCATACAGCGTCAGCACCGTTCAGGGTCGTGGTGTGATACACCTTGCCTTGCAGTGCAGAACGGCGGATTGAGAATGAATCCTGCTGAGCTTGCTTCCCTTCAGTGGTATTGATAATGAGGTGAATTTCGCCATTTTTCAAGCGGTCCACAATATTTGGACGGCCTTCGGTTACTTTATTCACACGCTCACATTCAATACCGGCCGCTTTAATGACGTCATAAGTACCGCCAGTTGCGATAATTTTGAAGCCAAAATCAGCAAGTTGCTTCGCAATACCTGCTGCACGCGGTTTATCGGAATCACGTACAGAGATGAAAGCATGTTTGATTTCACCTTCGGTTGGCAGGCCTGGTAAACGGTCATTTGAGCCTAATACAGCTTTATAGAACGCTTCTCCAAATGTTTTGCCTACACCCATCACTTCACCTGTCGATTTCATCTCAGGGCCAAGGATCGGGTCAACACCCGGGAACTTGTTGAATGGGAATACCGCTTCTTTCACAGCAAAGTGAGTCGGGATAATTTCTTTAGTAAATCCTTGAGATTCTAAAGATTGACCCGCCATACAACGTGCAGCAACTTTCGCTAAAGAATCGCCGATACACTTAGAAACGAACGGCACAGTACGTGATGCACGTGGGTTCACTTCCAGAATGTAAACATCTTCACCTTTTACAGCAAACTGAACGTTCATCAGACCGATTACGCCAAGTTCTTTGGCCATAGCCACAGTTTGACGGCGCATTTCATCCTGTACGTCTTTGGATAAAGAATATGGAGGAATCGAACATGCAGAGTCACCCGAGTGAATACCAGCCTGCTCAATGTGCTGCATGATCCCACCAATCACCACGTCTTTACCATCAGATACGCAGTCTACGTCAACTTCAATCGCATCGTCGAGGAAGCGGTCAAGCAGGACAGGGGCATCGTTAGAGGCTTGAACTGCATCACGAAGGTAGCGTTTCAGCTCTTCTTCGTTATATACGATTTCCATCGCACGGCCACCCAGTACATAAGATGGACGTACAACCAGCGGGTAGCCTACTTTCGCTGCTTCCGCGATACCTTCTTCAGCAGATTTAACAATGCTGTTATTTGGCTGACGAAGTTGCAGACGTTGAATCATTTGCTGGAAACGTTCACGGTCTTCTGCACGGTCAATCGCATCTGGAGAGGTACCGATAATTGGTGCACCTGCTTCTTCTAAAGCACGAGCCAATTTCAATGGAGTTTGACCGCCATACTGTACGATAATGCCTTTAGGCTTTTCAGTACGTACGATTTCAAGTACATCTTCCAATGTAATCGGTTCAAAGTACAAACGGTCTGAAGTGTCGTAATCGGTAGATACTGTTTCAGGGTTACAGTTCACCATAATGGTTTCATAGCCGTCTTCACGCATGGCAAGCGCAGCGTGTACACAGCAATAATCGAACTCGATCCCTTGACCAATACGGTTCGGACCGCCACCAATCACCATGATCTTGTCTTTGCTTGATGGATTTGATTCACACTCTTCATCGTAAGTTGAATACATGTACGCTGTATCAGATTCAAACTCTGCTGCACAAGTATCGACACGTTTGTAAACTGGCGTTACACCCAGGTTCCAGCGGTGCTTACGGAATTGTTTTTGTGAAATACCCATCAGGTTCGCGATGCGCAGGTCAGATAAACCTTTGCGTTTGAACGAACGGATGTTGTCTGCATTTAAATCGCCAAAACCTAAAGTTTTGATTTCATTTTCAGTCTTAACGATGTCTTCAATCTGGATCAGGAACCAGCGGTCAATCTTGGTGGCTTCAAAGATATCATCTAAGCTAAAGCCATGACGGAACGCATCAGCCACATACCAGATACGCTCTGGACCCGGCACTTTAAGTTCCTGCAGAATCTTCTCGCGTGCGCCTTCAGTGCCCAGGGCAATTTGTTCGTCAAAACCACATGAACCTACTTCAAGACCGCGAAGCGCTTTGTTCACAGATTCCTGGAAGTTACGGCCGATTGCCATCACTTCACCCACCGACTTCATCTGGGTGGTCAGCGTTGCGTCAGCTTGTGGGAATTTCTCGAAGTTAAAACGTGGAACTTTGGTAACCACGTAGTCAATTGAAGGCTCGAATGACGCAGGAGTTGTACCGCCGGTGATGTCATTTTTCAGTTCATCCAGGGTATAACCCACAGCCAGTTTCGCTGCAATTTTCGCAATCGGGAAACCAGTGGCTTTAGAGGCAAGGGCAGATGAGCGTGATACGCGCGGGTTCATCTCGATGATCACCATACGGCCATCTTCGGGGTTGATCCCGAACTGAACGTTAGAACCACCTGTTTCTACACCGATTTCGCGAAGAACCGCTAAAGATGCATTACGCATCAATTGGTATTCTTTGTCAGTCAATGTTTGCGCAGGTGCAACAGTGATGGAGTCACCAGTGTGTACACCCATTGGGTCAAAGTTTTCAATCGAACATACGATGATACAGTTGTCGTTTTTGTCACGAACAACTTCCATTTCGTATTCTTTCCAGCCAATTAAAGATTCATCAATCAATAACTGTTTGGTTGGAGAAAGATCGAAACCACGTTCACAGATTTCAAGGAATTCTTCACGATTATACGCAATACCACCGCCTGAACCACCCATGGTGAAAGATGGACGGATAATGACAGGGAAACCGAAACGTGCTTGAATTTCCAGCGCTTCTTCCATTGATTCAGCAATGGCCGCTTTTGGACACTCAAGACCGATTTTGCGCATTGCCTGGTCGAAGAGTTTGCGGTCTTCGGCTTTTTCAATGGCTTCTTTGCTCGCCCCGATCAGTTCAACATTGTATTTTTCTAAAATACCGTTGGCATCCAGTGCAAGTGCGCAGTTCAATGCAGTTTGACCGCCCATGGTAGGCAGGACTGCATCTGGACGTTCTTTTTCAATGATGGCTGCAACCGTTTGCCAAGTAATTGGCTCGATATAGGTTGCATCCGCCATTGCTGGGTCAGTCATAATAGTCGCAGGGTTCGAGTTAACCAAAATAACACGGTAACCTTCTTCACGCAGCGCTTTACATGCTTGAGCACCTGAATAGTCAAACTCACAGGCTTGACCGATAACAATAGGACCAGCACCAATAATTAAGATGCTTTTAATATCCGTACGCTTTGGCATTATTTGCTCCTTAATTACTTCTTAGATGCTTCGATAAGTTCGATGAAATGGTCGAACAATGGCGCGCTGTCATGCGGACCAGAGCTTGCTTCAGGGTGCCCCTGGAAGCTGAACGCAGGTTTGTCTGTACGATGAATCCCTTGCAGGGTTTGATCGAACAAAGATTTGTGCGTTGCTTTAAGGTTGGCCGGCAAGCTTTCGCCATCTACCGCGAAGCCGTGGTTCTGTGAAGTAATCATCACTGTACCATCTTCAAGATTTTGTACAGGATGGTTGGCACCGTGGTGACCGTGAGGCATTTTCACCGTTTTAGCACCTGAGGCAAGCGCAAGAATCTGGTGGCCTAAGCAAATTCCAAATACCGGAATGTTGCGCGCATCTTCTACAATTGTTTTTACAGCTTCAATTGCATAGTCACATGCTGCCGGATCGCCAGGGCCGTTTGACAGGAATACGCCATCTGGATTCAGAGCAAGGACTTTTTCTGCAGGAGTTTGTGCAGGAACTACAGTCAATTTACAACCGTGATCTGCAAGCATACGTAGGATGTTGGTTTTGACACCGTAATCGTATGCAACAACATGGAATTTAAGTTCTGGTTGAGAGAAGCCTTTACCCAGCTCCCAAGAGCCTTCAGTCCACTCAAACCCTTCAGGGTCACAGCATTCTTTTGCAAGGTCTAAACCAGTTAAACCACCAAAAGCACGTGCTTTTTCTAATGCTTCTTCTTCAGTGATATTTTCGCCAGCAAGGATACAGCCACTTTGTGTGCCTTTAGAGCGCAGAATACGTGTCAATTTACGTGTATCGATGTCTGCGATAGCTACAATGTTATGTTGTTTTAGATAATCACCAAGTGATTGCTCTGCACGGAAGTTACTATGCAATAAAGGCAAGTCACGAATGATCAATCCGTTGGCCCATACTTTATGAATTCGACCTGACTCAGTGTCTTCATCATTACAGCCTGTATTACCAATATGTGGGTAAGTTAGGGTGACAAGCTGCTGTGCATAACTCGGGTCAGTCAAAATTTCTTGATAGCCAGTCATGGCAGTGTTGAAAACGACTTCGCCAGTCGTACTACCCGATGCACCGATTGAGGTACCTTTAAAGATAGTACCGTCGGCTAGGGCTAAAATTGCTGGGGTGCTCAAACCAAAGCTCCTGAAATTTAGGCTGTAAAAAAGCGAGAAGACGAAAAAAAAGGAAGGCTGCTTTAAAACCCACCCTCCCTATGTCTGCTCGCTTGAACTTAACACGGCATTATACGCAGAAACAGTTTCCAAGTCCAATAGCTTTGGTACGAAAGTGTAAGATAAATCCCTTGCTTTTTATTATGAAGTCTGTTTTTTGACAGTGTTAGAAAAATGTAAGCGAGTTGGCATTGTCTGACAAATCAGATTCTAAGTTTGATCAAATCCACATAATATTGCCGGGTCATAATAAAAACAGGAACAAGATTCATGACTACAGCATCCAAAACCACCAATTCCAAGAAGCCGTTAAACAAAGTCGTTGCTGCAACTGCAGAGCAACTGGAAAAGGCCACAGTGGAAGCCAAGGAACAGGCGCTTGAAAGTATCGGGCAAAGTAAAGAAAAGCTGGAAGTTGAAGCGAAGCAGTTAAGCGATACGGTTCAGGAACAGTTACGTCAATTTAGTCAGGATGTGCTTCAGCGTGTTGATAGCATAAAGGAGCAATGGTTTGGCTCACAAAAAGAACTGAAGAACTTTATCAAGATCGAATTTACTGCGGTACTTGAAGACTTATCCAGTCTGGGTAAAGAGTTTAAACAGGATGTCACGCAGATTTCCAGCAAACATAAAGAGCTTTTAACGGGCACCTTGAAACGTTCTAAAGACAGTACAATTGAAGTCCTGAAGAAAGTAAAACTGGTGGTTAAAGAAAATAAGATTACAGAACCAGCACAACCGGAATTGAAAATTGAAGAGTCTGATAAAAAGTCGGGGCTGGGAAGTTAAGCGATAAAGCAAGCATCATCTAATAAGATTAAGGGAGAGCATTTCAGTGTTCTCCTTTACATTTCGGTCAAGGCTTTATGAAAACATAACTAATCATATTGCTTTATTATCCTTTTAATTTTTTTGTTTTTTTCTAAAAGGATTCGAAATAACAAAACCTCTTTTTTCTACAAAACAGTAAATTTCAGATATTTCAGAAACGCTTCAATAACTTAATTTTAAAGAATTATCATTTAAATAAGTTTTTATAGGGCTAATCATCAAAAAAATGTGAGACTGAAGGCCTCACATTGATCTGACTTTTTGAACTGACGCCGTTGGCATTAAAATACATGCAACCAGTCACGTTTATTATGGAAATCCGCTTGCGGACTACTGTGCTGCATGGCATAGAACTGTGTGCCTTGAGTGGTGCTAAGCACAGCAGACAGGCCAATAAAGAGGTCAGACCACTTTAATTCATGGCTGGACATAAAGTCGGTCAGATCCAGACTGACATTCAGGCCATAATGAGTACGCTTGAGCTGATTTAACTCAATATCATTTGCTGCTTGAGGAGGCATGTCCTCTGGATAGCGATATTCTTCAAATTGATAGGCCTGCCAGGCTTGAGAAGGAGAGAGGTTAATTTCACGATAGAAATCCTCATCCCGAACCCCGATAAAAATTTCAAAGCAGGTCTGCTCCCATAAGAAATCCTGACGTGGATGGGCTGCCACTAAATCTGGCCACAATACATACTGGTTTGGATCACTCAACCAGAAACCCACATTCAAGCTACATGGGTTTTGCGGTTCAATAGCTCCCACCAGAGAGATAGCCTGAAAACGGCGATCAAAAGCGCTTAGTTCATAACTCGCCATAATAGATGTTGTGCTTAGTTAGACAGATGAGCAAAACGGACAAGATTCGACAGTTTCTGGTTTTGTTTTGGCGATTTTCTGTAAATTAGGGCAATTTTACCAATGGTTTGTACCAATTCAGCACTCGTAACATCGACCAACTCGACAATCATTGCAGCACGCGCTTCACGGTCTTCTGCAACCACTTTAACCTTAATCAGTTCATGATCATTAAGGGCGCGGTTCAGCTCTTCAACCACAGATTCAGACAAGCCCTTGTCGCCCAGCATAACGACCGGGTTTAATGCATGTCCGATTTGACGCAAACGCTTACGTTCCTGAATAGATAAAGATGCCATGAGAGATAACCTGAATTTTAAAACGACTGAGTATAACAAAAGCAAAGAATAAACGCTGTAAATTCTAAGGAAATTATCAAGGACAAGAGGCTGGTATTTCGGCAGCTAAACTGAGATTTAGATACACATGTATACTGCAAAAACTGTGTTTTTCACGTACAATCCCAAATTGGAAGTTTTTTTTATTTAGAGAGTTATGGCAACACGCATTACCAATCAGAAGTTATCCAAAAGTAGTCGTGCGTGGATGAGAGAGCATCTAGATGACTTTTATGTGAAGAAAGCACAAAAAGAAGGTTATCGTGCTCGTGCTGCATACAAGCTGCTTGAGATTCAGGAAAAATACAACATCATCAAACCTGGCATGACAGTAGTGGATTTGGGGGCTGCACCCGGAAGCTGGTCGCAAATCGCTGGTAAACTGGTGGGTGATAAAGGTCTGGTGATTGCATCGGATATTCTGGAAATGGACGCGCTTCCCGATGTGACCTTCTTGCAAGGCGATTTCCGTGAGCAAGAAGTATTCGATAAATTGTTAAATATTTTAAACGGACGCACAGTAGACGTTGTAATTTCGGATATGGCCCCCAATACATCAGGTAATAAGGCTGTAGATCAACCGCGTCAAATCTATTTATGTGAACTTGCTTTGGATTTTGCCAATAGAGTCTTGGGACCGAAAGGGCAGTTTATCGTCAAGGTATTCCAGGGTTCCGGCTTTGATGAATTCCGTAAAGAAGTCGTGAACAGTTTTGATGTATTGAAGACGGTTAAACCTGCTGCATCACGTGCCCGTTCTAAAGAAGTCTTTCTGGTGGGACAGGGTCGCAAGAAAGCTTTAAAATAAAGTTTACTTGCCAAGGCGTTAAAAATTGTGCATTTTGTACATTTTTACATTATTGCAAAACGATTTGCAGCATATTGATTAAGGTCACCCCTTGAGGGCAAGATCAAATTAGATTGGAATGGGAAATAAAGCTTTGAGCGATCTTTTTAAGAATGCCGTATTGTGGCTCGTGATACTGGGTGTGCTGGTGCTCATCTTCAGCAACGTCAGTGACCGCAATCAACCGACTACAATGAACTATTCAGAGTTCGTTGCCGCGGTCAATGCTGGCCAAATTAAACAAGTTACAATTGACGGCGAAAGGATTCGTGGCGAAAAATCAAACGGTTCAGAGTTTGAAAGTATTCGTCCGGCAGTTCAGGATCCTGAACTGATGCCAAGCCTGATTAAGAATAATGTGGTGGTTGAAGGTGAAGCACCTCAGCGCCAAGGTCTGCTCATGCAATTGCTAATTGCAAGTTTCCCTGTGCTTTTGATCATTCTGTTATTCATGTTCTTTATGCGCAACATGGGTGGTGGCGCAGGTGGCAAGAATGGCCCGATGAGCTTTGGTAAATCTAAAGCGAAAATGCTTTCTGAAGACCAGATCAAAGTGACCTTTTCTGATGTGGCTGGTTGTGATGAAGCCAAGCAAGAAGTAGTTGAAATTGTTGATTTTCTTAAAGATCCTGCAAAGTTCAAACGTCTTGGTGCGACCATTCCCAAAGGCGTATTGATGGTCGGTCCTCCGGGTACAGGTAAAACCCTGCTGGCCAAAGCAATTGCTGGTGAAGCCAAAGTTCCATTCTTTAGTATTTCAGGTTCTGACTTCGTTGAAATGTTTGTCGGTGTGGGTGCATCTCGTGTGCGTGACATGTTCGAACAGGCAAAACGTCATGCGCCATGTATTATTTTCATTGATGAGATTGATGCAGTCGGTCGTCACCGTGGTTCAGGTACGGGTGGCGGTCACGATGAACGTGAACAGACCCTGAACCAGATGCTGGTTGAGATGGATGGTTTCGAAGGTAATGAAGGCATTATCGTGATTGCTGCAACGAACCGTGCAGACGTGCTGGATAAAGCTTTACTGCGTCCGGGCCGTTTTGACCGTCAAGTGATGGTTGGCCTGCCAGACATTAAAGGTCGTGAACAAATTTTAAATGTTCACCTGAAAAAACTGCCTTCTACCACAGGGGTCGATGTCAAAGTGCTGGCGCGTGGTACACCGGGCTTCTCTGGTGCACAGCTGGCCAACCTGGTAAACGAAGCAGCATTATTTGCCGCACGCCGTAACAAAAACACGGTCGACATGCATGACTTTGAAGATGCCAAAGACAAGTTGTATATGGGGCCTGAGCGTAAATCGATGGTACTTCGTGAGGAAGAGCGTCGTGCAACGGCTTATCATGAAGCTGGTCATGCGATTGTGGCTGAAATGCTTCCAGGTACAGACCCGGTGCATAAGGTAACGATCATGCCGCGTGGCTGGGCGTTAGGTGTGACCTGGCAGTTGCCTGAACACGACCAGACCAGTCATTATAAAGACAAGATGCTGAATGAGCTTTCAATCCTGTTTGGTGGCCGTATTGCAGAAGAAGTCTTTATTAACCAGATGTCAACAGGTGCATCGAATGACTTTGAACGTGCAACTAAAATGGCACGTGCAATGGTGACCAAATACGGGATGTCTGACAAATTGGGCGTCATGGTCTATGAAGATGATTCACAGCAATCTTTCATGGGCAGTATTGGTAGTCGTACGATTTCTGAAGCTACCCAGCAACAGGTGGATACTGAAGTTCGCCGCATCATTGATGAGCAATACAAGGTTGCACGAGATATCCTTGAAAATAACAAAGATATCGCACATGCAATGGTGAAAGCCCTGCTGGAATGGGAAACGATTGATCGTGAACAGATTCGAGACATCATGGAAGGTCGTGAGCCTCAACCACCGAAGGTGTATGTTGCAGAAAACCCTGTAATTGATGTAACACCGAACGATGGTCCGATGACTCCTCCGCCATTACCAGCGAACTAAGTGAAAAATTAAAACCACCTTCGGGTGGTTTTTTTATAACTATAAAAATTGCTGCAAAGTAGGTTAAATTGCGGAGCTTATAAAAATAAAAGAGCTATAAAATCAACACGAATTTATTAGTCTCCAGTGGATACGGAGTACGATTAGAGCCTTTATCGAGCGCATATGGAGAATCTGAAACTTGCCTGTGCTGATGATAAATTGAGAGAGGTTTTTTATGCCTCTGCACCTTATCCAGAAACAGTTGAAGTCTATATTGAGAAAGCTTTAGTGCAGCAGGCGAGGGATGAAGGTCTAGCTTTTGCAGTGATTGATGAGCAGAGCAATCGAGCCATTGGTTCAATCAGTGATCATGATATTAAGCCAGAAATTCCTAGACTTGAGATTGGCTATACTTGGTATGCACAAAGATTTCAGGATACTCATGTCAATCCAGCCTGCAAATACTTATTGCTGAAACATGCCTTTGAAATCTTACAGGCTCAAGTGGTTGCGTTTAGAACTGATCATCTGAACTTGTGGAGTCAGGCAGCAATTCAGGTTTTAGGTGCTAGACAAGAGGGTGCCCTACGCTGTCATACCCTAAGAAAAGATGGCAAGACCATTCGTGATACGGTGATGTTTAGTATTCTTCAGAACGAATGGTTCGAGGTAAAAGCCAAACTAGAGCAGTTTTCAGAACATCATGCCTGATTCTTTTGCAGGCCAGGCAGAACACAGCTTGCGTTGTCTGATAGAACATGGACAATAAGTCGCAAATTTATCATGGAGATTACACATGCAGCTGAAGCCGCTACGTCCACAAATCTGGAATTTTGGTCGTTTAACCCTGGATTTGTCTCAGCCGCAGGTAATGGGGATTTTAAATGTGACTCCAGATTCCTTTAGCGATGGCGGACGACACAACTCTAAAGATGCTGCACTCGTGCGGGCACTGGCTATGCTAGCAGAAGGTGCAACAGTTATTGATATTGGTGGGGAATCTACCCGTCCCGGTGCATCTGTAGTCACAGTAGAAGAAGAAATCCGTCGAGTGGTGCCGGTGGTTGAGGCACTGGCCAAACATGATGTGATTATCTCCATTGATACTTCAGAGCCAGAAGTGATTAAGGCTGCGGTCAAAGCAGGCGCACATATCTGGAATGATGTACGTGCGCTGACTCGTCCGCTGGCATTAGCAACTGCGGCAGAGTTGAATATCCCCGTGATTGTCATGCACATGCGTGGTGAGCCGACCACCATGAACAATCTAGATCAATATCAGGATGTCACTAAGGACGTCATGCGTGAACTGGGCCAGCGGGTTCAGGATGCTCTGGACGCGGGAGTTAGGCCTGAACATATCATGATTGATCCAGGCTTTGGCTTTGCTAAAAATGCCCAGCAAAATCTGAAATTACTTCAAGAGTTTTATAAACTGACTGAGATGGGCTATCCGATTTTATCGGCATTATCACGTAAACGTTTTATTGGAGCGGTATTGGACGCTACAGACCCAGAGCAGCGCGCAGTAGGCTCGGCAACCGCACATTTACTCAGTATCCAGCAAGGGGCCTGCATGGTGCGTGTCCATGATGTAAAAGCCACCGTAGACGCAATCAAGATCTGGCAGGCGATGCAGCAGGCAATTTAATAACTGGAAGACAGGTGGCCACAGCGGGCTGTTTGGCTTTTGATCAGCAATGTGTTATACAGCACGCTTATTTGACTATCATCTTTTAGAGTACCTGTAATGTTTGCAGATTTACTTCTCCCTATGTTCGATGATGAATATTATCCCGATATTCTGGTTGCTGAGGTTAAGCAGCACATTGAGCGTTTCGCTGAAAAAGTGTCAAAGTCCGGTTTGACTGAGCAAGAGGTATATCCACTTGCACATCTTGCGGTTGCTGAAATTAATGCCATGAAGCCGCAGTTTGAAGATCTGGATTCTTCTCTGGATGGTACGGCTGCAGATTATATTGCAGAAGCCATGATGATGGTGGTACAGGAGCTTGGTCTGTTTGATCTCGAGGTGGAAGAGCTGGTCGCTAACCGTGAATGGTAACACCCAATCATTTTAAGCCCTGTAAATACAGGGCTTTTTTATGTGTTCTTAAAATAGTCTTTAAAGCTGGTGAAGCGGATACGCTGAAGAAGTTGCTGTTCTTCCTGCATGCAGCGTATATGAAGGCTTTTATAATAGGCGGGCAGATCAGGTTGATCGGGGACATATTGTGGAGACTGAGAACGCGATTGCTGATAGGCCCAGAAGGCGAGCTGGCGAAGTTTTTGCAGTCGAACCTGATCCAGAACGCTTGTATTAGGCTTAAAAAACGGCTCTAAAATAGCAGCTCCACCTAATAAAACCGAAACCAGCAGCATACTCAGAATAACCAGCCAGTCTGAATGAATCAGATAAAGGTTAACTAGAAGACCCAAGAAGATTGGAATGTGCAGATACAGACAGTGCTGTAGATGTGCGGCATAGACTTTGGAACTGAACTTGGCCTGATACTGGATATAGGCCATATAAGGGTAAAATAGCGTAATGAGCAGCATCAAACTCATGTTAAAGGCTGCTTGGGCTTCATGAAAGAAATAATATTCCAAAGCAATTGAACCCAGACTGCAAAGCAGACAAATCAGCAGCGATAGCAGATTAAGGGCAATCACAAACTGGATTTTTTGTAGCGTACTAAACTTGAAGCGGCTGTAATGCAGTTTCAGAAAAAAAGCATCGGGATGCTGTAATTGTAATCTGGCGAAATTGAATGATTTTAATTCTGACATGAAGATTTCGGGTGGCAAAGAAAATTCAGGCACAAAAAAACCAGCTTAATGCTGGATTTTTTTATTGCACCATTTTAACCAGAATTAAAATGGTGCCCGAGGCCAGACTCGAACTGGCACGCTTTGTGGGCGGGGGATTTTAAATCCCCTGTGTCTACCGATTTCACCACTCGGGCATGTGCGCAATCATAGAGGACGAAATAAAGCTTGGCAAGCAAATTTCTCTACGAATGCTTTATTTTCAATCAGTTTTGCGACTTAAGATGTGAATCATCTCTCATGAACCCGAATAAATTCCATCACTGAAGCTTGGCCTTGTAAAAAGCTGATTTAAAACAACTGGAGAGGATCAGGCTTAGTGCCGCTCATTCAGATAGGTCTCTATATCGAGATATTTAAGCGTTTTGCAGTACTCATATTCAGACTTGAGCAAACGGGTATAAAGCTCGGCATAGCACTCGAGCTGCTGTTTGCGTTGCTTATATTGTGGGTGATCTTTAGCAGAAAAAATTAATTGCAGGCGCAGGGCAACGGTTTGACGATAAGCCCAGAAACACGCGCGGCGGAGTTGTTGCAATTGATAATATTCATGGTTTTGGGTACTGCTACGAAACAGGTTTTCTTTATAAATACGCACAAATCCAACGCTTAGACCAAAAAAGAACAAGCCCCACATGACCCATTCATTTTCCAGAACTAGTAGATTTAAACCTTCTAAAATAATGACCACTGTCAACTTGAGTGGAGCATAGCGCAAGACATGATAAAGAGAATAAGAAGAATGTTTGACCTGCTTGAGGATGAAAGGCACCACCAGCATCAGAAAGAGCAGGATTATCAAGATAGCTGTGCTTTGCGTCTGAAAGGCAGACAGTTTTGGAAATGAGAGCTGCAAAAAATCCCGTAACAACAGGCAGACCGGTATAAAAATCATGCCGGCCAGAATCCAGGAAATTATTGCCTTGCGATCTTCTAGCAATATACCGTGTGTCTTGAGTTGGCTATAGAACAGATAATTTCTTTTAAAGGCAGCGGGATAAAGCAATTGCAGTTGCTGTAACAGAAAACTGACCTGTTCGGTGCGCATTATGAAACCAGAATTGCGGAAGAGACTGGCCCTACTATAGAGGATCTGTCCAAGAATGATAGGCTCAACAAAATTTTTAGACTTATCGGCACTGACAGCACAAGATTTTAGTTTTTTAGTTAGGATTTATGCGAAAATAGTCAATTAAAGATTATTTTTAAGGACAGTGTATGACTGATCAATCTCCTGAGGCTTTAAGCGACATCGAAATTCTAGACATTCTTCAAAGTATGAAGAATGATGAACTCGATACTGAAGCATTAGAAGTCATTCGTCAGGGTGGTAAAGCGGGTCGTCAGGAAGCGCACAAACAGGCATTGGTCGCCCTGCATCAGTCATTTGAAGCGAAATTCGTGGAAGCCGTTGCACTGGCCTTGCACTTAAATGAAGCTCAGATTAAAAAGATTCGCTATAAGAAAGACCGTATCCGCATTTTAAAAGCACGCGGGATTGATTATCTGGCAATTGATGGCGCAGAAACTGCTTTTGTACTGGCCCAAATTGCACAGGCGATTGCCCGTGAAGATGCTATTGTCACACATGACCTGCATAATATTTTTCCGTTCTGGAAAGAAGGCTGGCCAATGGTACAGTACGATAATGCCTATAAGATTTTGCAAGACGATATTCAGATTCACTATCAGGCCGTGTTAGATGTTTTACTGACTAAAGTTTAAAGCCTGATAGATTTGGGGGTGTTAACACTTCATCTATGCTTTGTTCTTGCGCATGGAGCTAAAACTTCTCAGATTTCGTTATAAAACTTGGCAATAGTCTCGCTGTTTTCCTCGTTTCATGCATCATCTGCTCAGTTTTAGCTCTTATAGCGCAATCCATTTATGCAATGGCAATAGACCCTGATTAAAGCACCAAGAGCGGTGCTTTTTTTAATCATGAAAAAACAAAGACAAGAGCCAGCGGATTGGGAAAGTAAATACTCGCCACCAGCTATAAAGCGGCCAATAAAGATAGTTGCCAAAGTTGAGGGTGGCATCAAAACCATACCGTCTTTTCTCAAAAGGATAGGGAGTCATAAGTACGGTCATGCACAGCATGCCAATGGCAGCCAACAGCAATAAAGGATTCTGCTGTTTGGCAAAAAAGAAATATAAAAGATAAAGGGCGGAATAAAAAGCCAGACAGGCCAGAAGGGCAATAAAATTCATTTTATACGCTGATTATTTTTGTATTTGAAGTGACAGGAATCAGATTACTCTGATTCCTGTGGGGATTCATCTTTAATTTCTAACATACGGGTCACCAAAAGCTGGTCAATTTTAAAATGGTCAACATCTACCACTTCAAACTTATAACCAGCATGCAGGACGACATCGGCAGGACGAGGAATCTTACGCAACTTAAACATCATAAAACCGGCCAGAGTCTCATAGTTGTCCTGATCCGGCATTTCATTGATTTCTAACGCATGTTTCATGTCTTCAATAGGCGTACTGCCATCAATCAGCCAGGAATTACTATCGCGCTTGATAATCTGCTGGTCGCCTTCCAGAGGAGTGACCCAGTCTCCCATCACGGTAATCATGACATCGGACAGGGTAATCACGCCGACCACCAAGGCATATTCATTGATAACCACAGCAAATTTTTCTTTGGTAGAACGAAAACGGTCCAGCAGTTCAGACAGGGTCAATGTATCTGGAATAGTCAATACATTACGAATCGTGGATTCATTCAGCTGGTTGATTTTTTGGTTATTTAAAATCCGCACCAAAATATCTTTGGCATCTACATAACCAATTACTTCATCGATATGTTCATTACAGACCAGAAACTTGGAATAAGGATATTCAGCCAGCTTTTGGCGGATACTGTCCTCAGTTTCGTTTAAGGTGAAATACACCACATTTTCACGCGTGGTCATACTTGAAGGCACATTACGCTCTTCAAGCTCAAACACATTTTCAATGAAATGATGTTCCTGCTTTTGTAAGACGCCAGCTTGTGCACCTGCATCCATTACCGCTGAAATATCATCAAAGGTAATATTGTCATCACGCACAGTATTGACCTTAAACAGGCGAAACAGCATGTTAGCAATGACATTGATAAACCAGGCAAGCGGTTTACAGACCAAGATAAAGACCTGAATCGGGTTAATGACCGAAACGGCAATTTTTTCAGGCGCAATCATCGCCAGACGTTTGGGCATCAGGTCGGCAAATAAAATAAAAAGCGAGGTGACGATAGTAAATGACAGCGAGAAAGCAATGGTTTCTGCCCAGGGACCTTGATAAAAACGTGCAATAAACTCAATGATATAAGGGCGGAAAGCACCTTCCCCCAAAATACCGCCGAGAATAGCAACCGCATTTAAACCGATTTGAGAAGCGGCAAAAAAGTCAGCAGAATTTCCTTGTAAATCTAAAACTTTTTGAGCGCGATTATCTCCTGCTTCGGCCAAAATTTTCAGTTTGACTTTGCGGGCACCGGCGAGCGCGATTTCTGTTAAAGATAAAAAACCAGCCCCCGCGATCAGTATCAGGATAACCACGATGTTTTGAAAGAGGCTCACAAATTCACCTGTGGATTAGTATTATATTGGAATATTTTTAACACAAAAAAGACTTGAGAGGTAAACAGCAGCTCTCAAGTCCTTACAGTATAAGCTTAAAAAAGAAGAATTTAGACGCTATTCAATTTAATAGTGTGAAAATTGCGAATTATTCAGCATAAACTCGCGGTTTTCTTCTTCAATCATTTGACGTGCCACATACAGAATGAGCTGACGTAACCAGCGATGGGCCGGATGATGATGCAATAGAGGGCACCATGCCATTTTCAACTCAAACTCTGGAATATAAAAGGGCGGATCTTTAATCTGCAAGTTTTGATTTTTGGCTTGCAAGCGTGCAATCCGGCTAGGCAAGGTGGCGATCAAATCGACATTCGAGGCCAAAAGTGCTGGCATCTGATAATGTCGGGTAAACACGGAAATCTTACGTTTCTGGCCAATCCGTTCCAGCGCCTGATCAATCCAGCCCAAGCCGGCCTGTTTCTCTGGGTTAACCCCAAAGCCAACCCCCATCCCTGTTTTAGACACCCAGATATGTTGGGCATCCAGATAGCTTTTTAGATTTAAATTGCTGGCGGCCGGGTGTTTATTGTTCAGCAGACAGGAAAAACTGTCACGCCAAACCAGCACTTGGTGAAAACTTTGCGGGATTTCATTGAAACGGTTAATGGCCAGATCGACCTTACCCTGTTCCATGTCGCGGTAGGACACATCACTTGGGGTTAAAAAGTCGAGAACCACATTGGGTGCTTCTGAACGCAAGGCTTTGACTAAACGTGGAACCAGTGTAGCTTCTGCGTAGTCTGAGGTCATAATCCGGAATACGCGATTTGATGTATAAGGACGGAACTCGGTACGTGGCTCCAGAATCATCGATAAATCCGCCAGCGCATCGCGAATTCTTGGCTGTAATTCCAGCGCCCGTTCGGTCGGGGTCATGCCTTCAGACGAGCGAATCAGCAGGGGATCATTAAATAAATTGCGTAAACGACGTAAAATATTACTCATTGCTGGCTGGGTGACCCCCAGTTGTTCAGCAGCCCGAGTCACATTTTTTTCACGTAAAAGTACATCAAGATAAATTAATAAATTAAGATCGACCCGCTCCAGATTCATAAAATAAATACCGAAAATAAAATCATGAAATTATGTTGATTATGCCATAACAACCGGGGTTTGTGTGTGGAATTGAAGAAAAAAAGCCCAGCTGATTTTGATAAATCAAGCTGAATTTGCTGAAATTTTATCCATGCTTTTTCGGCACATTTTTTAATTTTATAGTGCTCAACGTGGCAAGAAACTGAATGGAGAATAGTCTAAAACAAAGTCAGGTATGTTGCA
This sequence comes from Acinetobacter sp. S4400-12, assembly GCF_024129495.1. NCBI lineage: Bacteria > Pseudomonadati > Pseudomonadota > Gammaproteobacteria > Moraxellales > Moraxellaceae > Acinetobacter > Acinetobacter sp. S4400-12. Next base: position 51,047 of record NZ_JAMXYB010000005.1, read on the forward strand.
CACTTTTAGCCTTAAAACCCGTAGCGTCAAGTCTGAGGTGGCTCAATCAATCTGTCGGCTGTATAAAAAATAACAGCGGTGAAGACCCGAATAGGACAGTTCAAATTCCCGAAAATGGCGGAATTTGCCATTTATATTACCTAAAATTTCCAAGTCCGACTTAAGTCGCATGGATAAAATTTAAACATGTTGGGTAATTTGTAAGCAAATTCTTATATATTAAAAATATTTAAAAACAATGTCTTATGTCTAGCATATTGAATTATCTTTAGACCTTTATCTATATATTTTTTAAATAAATAGTGAAGATTCTGGGAGAATATTGGATTAATTTTGACAAGCCCACTAATCTTTAGCTATCCCAACGGGGCGGCGAAAATCTAAACAGGTTGTTGAGGGTACGATTTTTGCTACTTGTTGTAGAAAAATCCTAATATTATTACAGGAAAAGATCATGACTACATACCAAACAGCGATTGATGCAATCCGCGAATTAAAAGCGAAATTCGGTAATACTTGGGCAGACATCAGTCCTGAAGATGCTGCGCGTATGCAAATGCAAAACCGTTTCAAAACTGGTTTAGACATTGCTAAATATACAGCGGCGATTATGCGTCGTGATATGGCTGAATATGATGCTGATCCTAGCAAATACACTCAGTCTCTGGGTTGCTGGCATGGTTTCATCGCACAACAAAAAATGATCGCGAACAAGAAATACTTCGGTACAACTTCTAAGCGTTATATCTACCTTTCTGGTTGGATGGTTGCTGCACTTCGTTCAGAATTCGGTCCTCTTCCTGATCAATCTATGCACGAAAAAACTTCGGTTCCTGCATTAATTGAAGAAATCTACACTTTCTTACGTCAAGCTGACGCAAAAGAATTAAACGATCTGTTCCGTGAACTTAAAAAGGCTCAAGAAGCTGGTGATACAGCTAAAGTTGCCGAAATCACTGCACAAATCGACAACTTCGAAACTCACGTTGTGCCAATCATTGCGGACATCGATGCTGGTTTCGGTAACGAAGAAGCAACTTACTTGCTTGCTAAAAAAATGATCGAAGCGGGTGCGTGTGCACTTCAAATCGAAAACCAGGTGTCTGACGCGAAACAATGTGGTCACCAAGCTGGTAAAGTAACTGTTCCACACGAAGACTTCATCGCTAAAATCCACGCGTTACGTTATGCGTTCCTGGAAATGGGTCTTGACGATGGTATTATCGTTGCGCGTACTGACTCTGAAGGCGCTGACTTGACTCAAAAAATCCCAGTGGTTAAAGAGCCAGGCGACATTGCTTCTCAATACATCAGCTACCTAGACACTCAAGAAATTGATATCTCTGAAGCTCAAGAAGACGAAATCCTGATCAAGCGTGATGGTAAATTACACCGTCCTAAGCGTCTAGCGTCTGGTCTGTACCAGTTCCGTGAAGGCACTCAAATTGACCGCGTTGTACTTGACTGTGTAACTAGCTTACAAAACGGTGCTGACCTTCTGTGGATCGAAACTGCAACGCCAAACGTTGAAGAAATCGCTCACATGGTTAACCGTGTTAAAGAAGTTGTTCCAAATGCGAAACTTGTTTATAACAACTCTCCATCGTTCAACTGGACTTTAAACTTCCGTCAACAAGCTTACGACCGTTGGGTTGCTGAAGGTAAAGACGTTTCTGCTTACGACCGTGCTAAGTTAATGAGCGCTGAGTACGACAACTCTGAATTGGCTGCTGATGCTGATGAGAAAGTACGTACATTCCAGGCAGATGCTTCTCGTGAAGCGGGTGTATTCCATCACTTGATTACACTTCCGACTTACCACACAGCTGCTCTTTCTACTCATGAGCTGGCTGAAGGTTACTTCGGTTCTGAAGGTATGTTGGCTTATGTTGCTGGCGTACAACGTAAAGAAATCCGTGGTGGTATCGCGTGTGTTAAACACCAAGCAATGGCAGGTTCTGACATCGGTGATGACCACAAAGAAATCTTCGCTGGTGACAACGCGCTTAAAGCGGGTGACGATGCGAAAAACACGATGAACCAATTCTCTGCATAAGCACTGAACTGATTCGAAAAAAACCCTGCTTATGCAGGGTTTTTTTTATGTCAAAAAAAATACAAACAAAAAAATAAAACGCTCTTTACAGCCTGCTTTTCAGGTATTCATTATTTCTTCATGATTGGGTGTTATCACAGCTTTTTGTGTTTAATTCTTGCATTCTCAAGCTATGTCATTGAATATCCATAAAGCTTGTTTATTTTGTGTACCTTCTTATCGTTCATCAAATCTGAAGTGATCCGGACTTATGTTGTCTAAATTTTTTATTCATCGTCCTATTTTTGCCGGTGTATTGGCCATAGTCGTGATGGCGATCGGGCTTTTTGCGGTGATGAATTTAGCTGTGGAACGATATCCTGACATTGCACCACCTCGGATCACTGTGGCGGCTACCTATACCGGTGCCTCTGCTGAAACGGTGGAGGAGAGTGTCACCCAAGTCTTAGAACAGCAAATCAAAGGGATTGATCATTTGCTGTACTTTAGTTCCAGTAGTGATTCTTCGGGACGAAGCCGGATCAGCATCAGTTTTGAAAATGGGACAGATCCGGATACCGCACAGGTGCAGGTGCAAAATGCCATTAACGGGGTCTTAAACCGCTTGCCGGAAGAGGTACAGCGTCAGGGAGTTAATGTCTTTAAGTCTCTGGGAGATACCCATATGGTCATCAGTCTGTATGACGAAAGTGGGCGCAGCAGCAATATCGAACTTTCGGACTATTTAATGACTCATCTGGAGCAGGATATTGCCCGGATTGATGGGGTGGGCGAGGTGGATGTTTTTGGTTCACAGTTCGCCATGCGGATTTGGCTACATCCGGCCAAACTCAAACAATATAGCCTGATGCCGAGCGATATACGGGCAGCAGTCGAAGCCCAGAATACCCAAGTGGCTGCCGGGGCGATAGGAGACCTGCCTACGGTCGAAGACCAGTATCTGAATGCCAAAGTCACCTCTGGCAGCCGTTTAAAAACGGTCGAAGAGTTTGAAAATATTATTGTGAAATCTGCTCAAGATGGCAGTTTTATCTATTTAAAAGATGTGGCGAGGGTAGAACTGGGAGCTGAAAATTATCAGTCTTATAGCACTAATAATGGTTTTCCATCGGCTGGTCTGGGAATTTCACTAGCCTCCGGGGCGAATGCCATTGCTACCTCACAACTGATCAAGGCCGAAATTTCCCGTATTGCCACACAATTACCCCCAGGCTATAAAATCGCCTATCCCCGGGATAATACGCCATTTGTGCAGGAGTCGATTAAGGAGGTTGTAAAAACCCTGATCGAAGCAGTCATCCTGGTGATTATAGTCATGTTTATTTTCCTGCAGAACTGGCGGGCAACCCTGATTCCTGCAATTACTGTGCCTGTGGTCATTTTGGGAACGATGGCGGTGTTATATGCGCTGGGGTTGAGCATCAATACTCTGACACTGTTTGCGATGGTGCTGGCGATTGGTCTACTGGTCGATGATGCGATTGTCGTGGTGGAAAATGTAGAGCGTCTGATGCACGAGCAGCAGCTGTCTGCCAAAGAGGCAGCTTTGGCATCCATGCAGGAAATCAGTGGTGCCCTAGTCGGGATTACTCTGGTGTTGACTGCGGTGTTTATTCCGATGGCATTCTTTGGGGGATCAACCGGCGTGATCTATCGTCAGTTTTCCATTACGTTGGTTGCTGCCATGTCGCTTTCCCTGATGGTGGCGCTCATCCTGACCCCGGCACTCTGCGCACTTATACTCAAGACGAATCCTCAACCTGTAAGATGGGCCAGCTGCTTTAACCAGAAACTCGACAATTTAAAAGATCGTTATGTGCATCTTTCCACCATGACCTTGCAACATAAAGAGATCTGTCTAGTGCTCTTTATCGGGTTGATTGGCATTTTTGCTCTATTTTACCGCGCTTTACCGACTAGCTTTTTGCCCAGTGAAGATCAGGGAATTCTGAGCCTGCAAATTCGCCTGCAGGAAGGTGCCCCTATGAAAAATACTATTCAAGTGGGTGAGCAGGTACGTCAATATTTTCTGGAACAGGAAAAAGCCAATATTAATCTGGTCATGATACGTTATGGTCGTAACTTCTCAGGTACCGGTCAGAACCTGGCGACCGGTTTTGTAGCCTTGAAGCATTGGGATGATCGTTCAGGGGGAGAAAATACCGCGCAGGCGATTCGTGAACGTGCCATGGCACATTTCCGTGATAATCCCAATGCTCAGATCAATATTAGTATGCCTGCATCGGTGAATGGTCTGGGACAAACCGACGGCCTGGATTTCTGGATTCGTGATATTAATGGCAATGGCCGTCAGTATCTGGAAGAGCAGTTCCAGAATATGCAGGCTAGTGCAGCTCAATATAGTAGCTTTGAAAATCTGGATAAGCGTTCCAATCCTGAAAAAGCCGAACTTAAAGTCAATATTGACCAGAAACAGGCCATGGCCAATGGTTTAAGCCAGTCAGCAATCAACAGCACGCTTTCAGCGGCCTGGGGCGGCAACTATATTAATGACTTTATTGATCGTGGCCGGATTAAACGGGTGATTATGCAGGGCGATGCAGAGTTTCGTTCCAAACCCGAGGATCTGGCACAATGGCATGTACGTAATGATCAGAACCAGATGATTCCATTCAGTAATTTTTCTAAGGTCGGCTGGAGTGGTGGCCCTGAGGTCGTCAACCGTTTTATGGGCTATACTGCACTGCAAATGGAAGCAGATATCAGCAAAGGTGCCAGTTCTGGTCAAGCCATGCAGGATGTAGAGCATCTGGTCGGTCAGCAAGAGGGTGTGGATGTGGTCTGGAGTGGTTTATCTTTTGAAGAAAAACAGTCCAATAACCAGGCGATCTGGCTTTATCTGGTCTCCGTTGGCTTTATTTTCCTGTGTCTGGCTGCTTTATATGAAAGCTGGAGTATTCCAACCGCGGTGATGTCAGCCATTCCTTTGGGGATTGGGGGGAATATTATTTTCAGCTCTCTGGCCGGTTTTCCAAATGATATCTATTTCCAGATTGCATTACTGACGACGATTGGCCTGTCCTGTAAAAATGCCATCCTGATTGTAGAGTTTGCTTCTTTGGCTCAGGATAAAGGAAAAACGGTGATCGAGGCTGCCCTAGAAGGAGCCTCCCTGCGTTTACGTCCGATTCTGATGACCTCGCTAGCATTTGGTGCCGGGATTATGCCATTGGTTTTTGCCTTCGGTGCTGGTGCGGTCAGCCGTCAGGAAATTGGAGTCAGTGTGCTGGGAGGTGTGATCTTCGGCACGGTACTGGTCCTGATCTTTACCCCATTTATGTATGTACTGATCCGCAGCCTGTTTCGTAAACACTCACCCGCCTAGTCATCTGTCTCATTCAAGCGAGCAAGAGTCTGAGCTGATCAGGCTCTTCTATTGTGCGCGGCAAAATTCTGATTTATCCGCTGTGATGAGAATCAGGTATTGCATGATTAATAATGAATATCCTGCTGATTTATCTTAGCCTTGGAAATAGGGAATACGCAGGACAGACCCGAACAATGACATGACGCATCAAGATTAAAAAAGAGAATTCCATGCCACAAATCGCCGAAAAAATACATCATGTGCAGCAACAGCTTCGCTCTGAGCATTATCAGGAAGCGATGGGCCTGTTAAATCTGTTAAATGTTGCAGATCAGGCGCGTATTCTGAAAGGATTGAAATTAGACGAGCAGGTGCAGATTCTGCAAGAGCTGGATGAGCCGCGCGGAGCATTTGAGTTTATGCCACTCAATCAACAGGTCAGCCTGGCCGAGCAACTGCCAGCAGCCATCATCATTCCTATTCTGAACACCATGAATCCGGATGACTTTGTCGATGTGTATAAGCGTTTAAGCTCGGAGTATCAGCAACAGTTGATGCCGCAACTGTCTGAAGACACCCGGCAGACCTTGAAGAATTTGGCGCTTTATCCAGAAGGCACTGCGGGGGCGCTGATGAGCTCCAGTTTTGTCAAGCTGCATCAGGATTTACGCATGGATGAGGCCATTCAGACCTTAAGAATGGTGGCCACTCCTCAGGAAACCATCTATCTGGTTTATATCGTAGATGAGCAGGAGCAGTTAATCGGGGTTATTTCTTTGCGGGAGATTATTCAGTCCGATCCACAAAAGACGATTGCAGAAGTCATGCACCGCGATGTTCTATATGCCCATTTCGAAGATGATCAGGAAAGTGTGGCGCGTGCTTTGGCCTATTATGATTTTATGGCTTTGCCGGTAGTGGATGAGCATAAACGGATTCTGGGAATTATCACTTATGATGATGCACTGGATATTGTAGAAGCTGAAACTACCGAGGATATCTTAAAGTCGGGTGCAGTTGAGCCTCTGGATGAACTCAGCCTGAAAACCGCACCGATTCTGACCTTGTATCAGAAGCGTGTATTCTGGCTGGTCGTGCTGATTTTTGGTAGCCTGCTCTCAGGAATTGGGATTGCACATTTTGAAGAGATTATTGCGGCCAATATCGTCTTGGTATTTTTTCTGCCGCTGCTGGTCGGGAGCGGCGGGAATGCCGGTTCTCAGTCGGCCACCTTGATGGTACGTGCGCTTGCCACGGATGATGTGGAATTTAAGGACTGGTTCAGTCTGCTCAGCCGGGAAATTCTGGTCGCTTTATGCCTGGGAATAACCATGGCTTTTGCAGTTTCGATTCTGGGCTATATTCGAGGAGATATGATGGTCGCTATTGTTCTGGCCATCAGTATGGTGGGAATTGTGGTGATGGGCTGCCTGATTGGGATGAGCCTGCCGTTTATTCTAAATCGCTTTAATATGGATCCGGCCAGTGCTTCGGCTCCCTTGGTCACCTCAATTTGTGATGCAACTGGTGTGGTAATCTATCTATTTGTAGCGTCAAAACTGCTGCTCTGATTGACAGATTTATATATCCTAGGCTTTAGCATACGGTATGCTCACGAAATAAATAGAAAATTTGGACCTAAACATGTCTGATTCTGACAGCAAGAAAGTCTTGACCCAACAGGAAGTCATCCGTCTGGAACGGGATCTGGCCAAATTCGCCAATCTGATGGATTCCCTGGTCAGGATTCCATTTACCAAACAGGGCGTAGGAGCAGATGCTGCCTTGAGTACAATTCCAGTCGCGGGCGATCTAGCCGGATTTGTCTTGACCTGTTATGCCATCTATAAAGCCAGGCAGGTTGGTGTACCGCGCAGCAAGTTAAATCCGGTCATGAAACTGGCTGTACTGGATGCCGTGGTCGGCTTTATTCCAGTAGTGGGCACCATCTTTGATATTTTCATACGCCCTAGCCGTAAGGCATTAGATGTTGTGCATGATCATATCAGGCAGGAATATCAGATCCTTAGCGACGATCATGTGGTGCATCCTTTTTTACATGAAAGTCTGGAGCGTAAACAGCAGCAGTCCAGGTTCTGGCGCAATCCTGTGGTGGCCTGGGTGTGGATTCATATTCCTGATCTGCTGGGGGCTTTATTCTTGATTTTGCTGACTGGTCTCATTGGATGGGGGAGTTTTGTATTGTATCAATGGATGAGCAGCTAAACTCCAAAGCTTTAAGATATGAATCAACGCACTTTAAAACGCCAGAAAAAAGCCTGCAGATGCAGACTTTTTTTAAATCAGGAACAACCGGTTGATTAAGGACAATCAAGCTGTTGTAGGGCCGCGACACGCTGTTCAATTGTCGGGTGCGTCTGGAAGAGAGCTGCAAGACTGAAACCCTGAGACTGACCTTCAGCAATGGCAAAGGCCTTCATCTCTTTTGGCATCGCATCCGGCATTTCTGATTCGGCCTGTAAACGTAATAAGGCTGAAATCATGGCCTGCTTGCCTGCAAGACGTGCACCCGCTTCATCAGCGCGGTATTCGCGATAGCGCGAGAACCACAACACGATGGCAGAAGCCAGAATACCAAAGACAATATCCAGAACGATGGTAATGACAAAATAACCAATCCCTGGAGCTTCGCCTTCTTCACGGCCAAAGAAAGTACGGTCGATGAAATCACCTGCCACACGAGCAAAGAACATCACGAACGCGTTCACTACACCCTGGATGAGCGCAAGTGTGACCATATCGCCATTGGCAACGTGACCGATTTCATGCGCCAGCACTGCACGTAGTTCGTCTTTGTTCATGCGTTCCAGCAAGCCTGTCGATACTGATACCAGCGCATCATTCTTGTTCCAGCCAGTTGCAAAGGCATTCGACTGATAAGACGGGAAAATTCCGACTTCTGGCATTTTAATACCAGCACGTTGAGACAGTTGCGCAACTTCTTGAAGTAACCATGCTTCTGCCTGATTACGTGGCGCATTCGGGTCAATCAGTTCAGTACCTGTGGTCTTTTTCGCCATCCATTTAGACATGAACAGGGAAATTAGGGAACCTACCATACCAAACACAAAACAGATGACTAACAGGTTGCCTAGATTCAAGCCACCCGCGCCATGGTAACTACCGACACCGAAGAGTGACAGAATAATGCCAGCTACAACCAGTACCGCGAGGTTGGTTAGCAAGAACAAACCAATCCGCATCATTGAGAAATCCTCTTATTATAGAAAAATAATCTGATTAGCAAATAAAATCATTGAACTCAATATGAGGTGGAATTATTAAAAATTCAAGAAAAAATTCGCAATCAGCTACAAAAAGTTAGCAGGAGTTTAGCCTGAATTACAGGCCATTTTCGAGCAAAAAAATCTTTATTATTAATCACTCAAATAGATTTTTGCTGCTGCTGAAGCATTTGCGGTGGCATAAGAGCCTATCGGAGCATCGGTATAGCTGCCATCGGCATTCACAATCACCTGACGTTGATATTGAGCAGCAGCCTGCATTGGGGCTGTATTGGTCGCAGGCGTAGTATAGTGGGCTGAACTGGCAATCACCCGGCCCTGATCGGCAGAAGCGGAATAACTGGCCTGTGAAACATGGACACCATTACTATATAAATTCTGATAACGGCTCGTTACCCGGCGAACATAGTCCTGAGTTTCACGGAAGGGAGGGACGCCCTTATATTTGGCGACATTGCCTTCACCGGCATTATAGCCGGCCAATGCCAGCGTGGTATTGCCATTAAAACGTTTCATCAGCCAAGCCAGGTATTTGGCACCTGCCATAATATTCTGGTGCGGATCATACGCATTGCTGACATTAAAGCGGCGTGCCGTAGCTGGCATCAGTTGCATCAGGCCTTGTGCTCCAACCGGAGAACGTGCATGCACATTAAAACCGGATTCGGTATGCATCACCGCTTTAATCAGACCTTCGGAAATACCATGGGTCTGTGCTGCCTGACGGATAATGGCATCAAAAGCATCTTTATTTTTACTATAGCTTGGTAAAACAGCAGCTTCGCTGTTGCCCCAGTTGCTATAACTGTGAATATTACTGTCTGGATAGTAGGTCTTCTTTTCGACCTGTAAATGATTATAACGGCTCTTTTTATTGGTCAATAAGGTACTGCCATTGCTGTCACGCAATTGATAGATCGTTTCACCGGCAGAGGCAAGTTGACTGCTCTGCAGGCAGACTACTGCACTAATCAGATGACACCCCAACCAAGATAGCTTTATTTTCATTGTTTATATTTGACAGATAATAAGCGAGTAAAGTTCAGGGGTGAGTTTAACAAAAAATTACGGAATGAACAGTATTCTGTGCTTTATTTCTAAACGAGTTTGTAAATGCAAGATCTGTTTGAGAGTTTATTCATCAAAAAAAATTTTTATTTAATTTAAAAGCCTAGGCTTGACAGGGGTAAGACATTGTTTTTTATGAAAAAATAAATTGATCAATAAGTGATCAATTTAAGGGGAAGCCTTAAATTTGGAGGCGGACAAGTTGTCAAGTCATTTTCAATCCACAAAGTTATCCACAGCTTTTGTGGACAACTGTGGAAAAGTGTAAAAGATAAGCACTTTGCTGGAAAAATGAACGCAAAAGTTTCGGCCTAGCTATTTAAATAAAGCATCAACATGAAGCTAGCATGACATTTGCAGGAAATTAAATTCTTTTGATGCGATATGCACCCGAATCGGCTAAAATTGCGCGGTATTTTTATTTATGGGTTAGTCTCGTCTATGTACTCGCCAGTTGAACCCGAGCAAGGATTTAATTTCAAACCTGAACCGCCAACCAGCTCTGCTTACTACCGTTTGTTGAAGAAGCTTCGCCGCCAGGTCGGACATGCCATTCGCGACTTCAAGATGATTGAAGACGGCGATAAGGTCATGGTGTGTATTTCTGGTGGTAAAGACAGTTATACCTTGTTAGATATCCTGCTTCAGTTCAAGCGCATTGCACCGATCAACTTTGATGTGGTGGCGGTAAATTTGGACCAGAAACAGCCAGGTTTTCCTGAAGATGTTCTGCCACGTTATTTAGAAGAAAATAACATTCCGTATTACATCCTGGAAAAAGATACCTATAGCATCACTAAAAAGCTGACACCTGAAGGCAAGACCTATTGTGCAGTCTGTTCACGCTTACGCCGTGGTTCACTGTATGGCTTTGCTCAGGAAATCGGGGCCACCAAAGTGGCGCTGGGCCATCATCGTGATGATATTCTGGCGACTTTCTTCCTGAACCTGTTCCATGGTGGCAGCCTGAAAGCCATGCCGCCGAAGCTGTTGTCTTCTGACAAAAAGAACATCCTGATTCGTCCGCTGGCTTATGTGGAAGAAAAAGACATTATCAAATATGCAGAAATGCGCCAGTTCCCGATTATTCCATGCAACCTGTGTGGTTCGCAGGACAATCTGCAACGTGCCATTATTAATGACATGCTGCGTGACTGGGATAAAGCGCATCCTAAACGTTTGCACAGCATTTTTGGTGCCCTGCAAAACGTATCGCCATCTCAGCTGGCAGATCGCGAGCTATTTGATTTTGAAGTGCTGGACAGCCAACGCGAATTTGATTTTAAAGGCAGCTGTTCGACTGAAGAGGCTGTTGAAGGTGAGAACCGCCGTATCAATATGGTCAATCTTGGCTTTGCCTTAGACTAAGACTAAAAAGCAGGCATCAGCTTTCGGGCTGATGCCTGCGTTGTTGACCCCTTATAAAAGAATGACGCTATAAATTATGAGGGTCTTCTAACTATATAAGAAATGACCAACCTTGCTTTATTGAAAGCGCAAGGGAAAAAGTATATTTTGCTGCTCTAGCATTAGATGTCATTGCTTGAAAATGATGCAATTTCCTGCCTTATATTTTAGATCAGCTCAAAAATATGTGTCGTTGCCTCTCGGGGAAGAGTCAACACTCGAGTTGCTGAAAAATAACTTAAAACCAGAACTACAAAAATTGAACGGTGCGTACAAAATTTGTTAGCCATTGCCACAATGATCATGTTATAACAAGGTACTAGCATAAATGCTCACCCTGATGTCGTCTGGATAGTCGACACAAATGAACAAATAAATTGAGGAAAGATCATGCCTGTTTTTTTATCTGATGATTGGTTTTCAACTGTAGATACATTGACTGCACAAGCGGGTAATCTGGATTTGCCACCCGCTTTGGCAAACCTTGCAATTAATTTGGTGGTTGCGGATACAACAGGTAATACTGAATTATCTTTAGATGGTGGCGTGATCAAAAAAGGTCTGTCTTCAAATGCGAAAACAACCTTAAATATGGATGCAGAGACCTTACGTAAAGTCTTCCTGGAATTTGATATGGCTGCCGCAATGCAAGCCTTCATGACAGGTAAAATTAAAGTACAGGGCGATATGTCGCAATTAATGGCGCTGCAAACTGCAAAACCAAGTCAGGCGCAAAAAGACCTGTTCAAAAAAGTGCTTGAAAATACGACAGCATAATTCTCGCTGAACGCTCGTATAAACCAAAAAAGCTTACCCGAAGGTAAGCTTTTTTTATGTCTGCCAGTTTTAAATACGGGATATTTAGATATTTACCAGCTGTGGCGTGGTCTTGATATGCTCTAAATAAGCACGGATACGCGTCACATATTGTACTGCCTGACGGTAACGGCCATTATTGGCTTTGTTCTGATCCAGATAGGCATATAAGTTCACCCAGTTATTTGGATTCTTGCCTTGGGCCTGAATCCGCTTTTGCAGCTGATTGACGGCACCTGGACCCATATTATAAGCCACCAGCGCAAACCAGTTCCGGTCTGGATAAGGAATATGCTCGTAGCGATCCAGCATCTGGTCATAGTACTTGGCACCACCCTGGATGCTTTGCAGTGGATCGGTGCGGTTGCTGACGCCCATTGCTTTGGCTGTACTATTGGTCAGCATCATCAGGCCGCGTACACCCGTTGGTGAAACTGAGTTCGGTTTAAGATAGGATTCCTGATAACCAATGGCTGCCAGTAAATGCCAGTCCAGGTCATATTGTTTGGCTGTCTGCTTAAAGCTGGCCTGGTAGATGGGCAGGCGATTGCTTAAATCACGCTGAATGGTATTCCAGGACTCTTGCTGTACCACATTGCGGTTATAAAAAGAAGCCAGCTGTTTAATGGCACCACTTTGTTTGCCGCGACAGACAAAAGCGCTTGCTGTTTGGCTGAGTGGATCATTCGCCGACTTAAAGACCAGATTCAGATTGGTATTCAGGCCGTTGCTGGACAGGCTATACTGATCTCCACAGGTCGCAGAGAACCCAGTTAAGCGTTGCTTTTCAATAGCCTGTATATCTGATGTGGTCATCGCCAGATTGGCTTTTCCTTTAGCCACCCATAACAGGGCAGTGGCATTGTCAGGAACAATTTTAAAGTCCAGCTTGACATTCAGGTTGTTGGCATAGCTACGCACCAGGTCATAACCAAACCCATGCAGATGTTCACCATCCTGAAAGACGGTACTCGGATTTTTGACCGCCACAACGGTCAGCTGCTGACTGTTGACTACCTGGTCATACTGCAAGGCAGTGTTGCTTGCATTCAGGCTGTGAAAAGGAATAAATACAGTGCTTAATACAAGTGCTTTAACGGGGAGAGAAGAAATAAAAGATCTTAGGCAAAGCCTCGTAGACCCAGTGGTTGAACTACTGTGCATGTTGTCTCCGCTACTAGTAATTTATGCCCTAAAAATTACAGGTAACACAGCCTGAAACTTTTAAAAGTTTGATAAATTCAATAAGGGTTGGGCAGTCATGACGTCATTCAGAATGACAAGAGAATTACAAGGGATTGTGTAGAAAAACTACATAGAGTAAAAAGTGATCAATTTCAAAAGATGGGTGCATAGTAATGATGTAAAAAATGATTGTCAAATTTTGTAGGTGATTTATTTTTGAAATGTAATTTAAGTGGTTAAATTTATTAGGGAATTTTTTTTAAAATTAAGCTTGCCCTAAAATGGTGAATAAAATAAGCTGATGAGTTGTCAATAATGAGCAAATTAACTTAGTTAAGCGCAATGAAATCAAACCTGATCACCCGTGGCGGACACGATAAATTAGTGGCAGAACTTAAGAATCTGTGGCATGAAGAACGTCCGGAAATTACCAAAAAGGTAAACTGGGCGGCCAGTCTGGGCGACCGTTCAGAGAACGCCGATTACCAGTACAACAAGCAGTTGTTACGCAAGATTGACCGTCGAGTGCGTTATCTGGGTAAGCGTTTAGAAGAGCTAAAAATTATTGATTTTTCACCTGAACAGGAAGGAAAAGTCTATTTTGGAGCCTGGGTTGAAATTGAAAATGAACAGGGTGAACAAAAGAATTTGCGGATCGTCGGGGTCGATGAAATTTATGATCATCATCCACAGCATATTTCGATTGAGTCTCCTATGGCACGTGCCTTGTTGGGCAAGCAGGTGGATGACGAAATCGAGGTTATTACACCGTCAGGTAAGAAGCTTTGGTATATCAACTCGATTGATTATGAAAAGCCAGAAAATTCAGCAAATTAATAGAATTGATTTTATTTTGTTCAGTTGATGCAGGGAAATTATAAAAATATTTGCCAAGGGCGATTTTTATTTATATGATGACGGCCATGGAAGCGTGGCAGAGCGGTTTAATGCACCGGTCTTGAAAACCGACGAGGGTGTGAGTCCTCCGTGAGTTCGAATCTCACCGCTTCCGCCAAATTCAAAAACCCAGTCTACAGGCTGGGTTTTTTTATGGCTGCTTAAATTCCTGTCGCAGGAATGAAGGGATATAGACGAAGAGAAATACGGCATCTCAAAGCGCCAATTGATTCGTTGCTGCTGACTTTATTTATTGTTTCGTCCTACTGAGTTTTTATTTTTGTTAACTTATTCTTTCCGGCTGATTTTTAGCTGAATAAACCGGTTTTTACACAAGTTTTACTAAATTTTATTGCTAATTCGGCAATTTATTTATATGATGGCGGCCATGGAAGCGTGGCAGAGTGGTTTAATGCACCGGTCTTGAAAACCGACGAGGGTGTGAGTCCTCCGTGAGTTCGAATCTCACCGCTTCCGCCAGATTCAAAACCCCAGTCAATGATTGGGGTTTTTTTATGGCTAAACAGTAAATATTCAGATATTCGCAATAGAAGTGGGGTTTTGGATTTCCTGCTGCAACCAGCTGGCAAACTTTTCAATCAGGGGGGAACTTTCCTGACCGGAATGCACCAGATAATAAGCCCGTTGCTTTGCGAGTGTCTTTGTCGACACCAATACCAATTCCTGTTTATTTAATTCTTTTTCAATCAGCATTTGCGGAATTAAGGCCATGCCCATAGCATGTGTTGCCGCGACTGCCAGCATGGAAAACAGCTCATGACGCTGGCCTTGAAACGGATTGGCATGTTGAATCTGATGCAGTTTAAACCAGTCTTCCCAGATATTGGGCCGGGTGGTCTGTTGGAGTAAAGGTAGTCGAATCAGCTGCTCCGCACTCAGATCAAAACTATAAGAGTTGATCATGCTGGCATCCGGAAAATACTGCCGGATCAGGCTGGGTGCGCAAACCGCGACCACATCTTCATGCATTAAAAAATGACTATAGGTTCCAGGCCATTGTTCCAGCTGCTGCGGTGTACCTGCATAGATTGCTGCATCAAAAATATGTTCCTGAAACAAAAAAGGCCGGGTACTGGTTTCCAGATGCACCGTAATTTCAGGATAAAGCTGATGAAAGCCCTGAAGTTTTGGTAAGAGCCAGCGGGTGGCAAAGGTCGGAACCACGCCCAGTTTTAAGGTGCCGCCACGGCCTTGATGGGTAATGACATCTACAGTAGCCTGTTCCAGCCCTTTTAGATGCGGGCCGATACTTTTAAGGTATTGCTGTCCGGCATTGGTTAACTCTACGCCATGTCGTGTTCGGGTAAATAGTGCTGTCCCCAGATAGCCCTCTAGCTGCTGGAGCTGGCGAGAAACAGCGCTTTGTGTCAGAAACAGCTCCTGTGCTGCATAGGTATAGCTGGCGTGGCGTGCAGCAGACTCAAAACAGATAAGGGCTTGCAGGGAGGGAATTTTTCGGCGCATCTGGTCATCCTTGACACTCAGTAAAAAAACAATCAGATATTAATAAACAGTATGTCCATGTTGTCCAAGTATACAGCTTTAGTGTGAAAAATAGACAATACCGGGTTGAATTTCTTTTTAAGAAGAAGTATCTAGACAAGTTATGCGTAAAACGCATAACTGCATGCAAATTAATTGGTTGAAGCAGTGGCGATTCATGCATAAAGTCAGTCTTAGGGATAAAACAAGATAATATCAACGAAGGATTGGCAGAGGACATTATGAATCAAATGGTCGATACTAAAAAAGCAAGCAAATCATACTTCAACTGGCAGGATCCATTTTTACTGGAACAGCAGTTGACTGAAGAAGAACGCATGATTCGTGACAGCGCACAGGCTTATTGTCAAGACAAGCTGATGCCGCGTGTGCTCGAGCAGTTCCGTCATGAAAAAACCGATCTGGCTATTTTTCGTGAGATGGGCGAGCTTGGTCTGTTGGGTCCCACCATTCCTGAGCAATATGGCGGTGCGGGTTTAAATTATGTCAGCTATGGCCTGATTGCCCGTGAAGTGGAGCGGGTCGATTCAGGTTACCGTTCCATGGCCAGCGTACAAAGCTCTCTGGTGATGGTGCCGATCAACGAGTTTGGTTCTGAAGAGCAGAAACAGAAATATTTACCGAAACTGGCTTCGGGTGAATACATTGGCTGTTTTGGTCTGACCGAGCCGGATCATGGTTCTGATCCAGGTAGCATGATCACGCGTGCCAAGAAAGTCGAGGGTGGTTACCGTCTGACAGGTGCGAAAATGTGGATTACCAACAGTCCGATTGCCGATGTATTTGTGGTCTGGGCCAAAGAAGTCTCAGCAGAGGGTAATGTCGGTGATATTCGCGGCTTTATTCTAGAAAAAGGCTGGGAAGGGCTGTCTGCACCAGAAATTCACGGCAAAGTCGGTCTGCGTGCTTCGATTACCGGTGAAATCGTGATGGATAATGTCTTTGTGCCAGAAGAAAATGCGTTTCCGGAAATTCGCGGCTTACGTGGTCCATTTACCTGCCTGAACAGTGCACGCTATGGTATTGCCTGGGGTGCAATGGGCGCAGCTGAATTTTGCTGGCATACCGCCCATCAGTACACCATGGACCGTAAACAGTTTGGCCGTCCACTGGCTGCCAATCAGTTGATCCAGAAGAAGCTGGCGGACATGCAAACTGAAATTGCTTTGGGCCTGCAAGTGGCTTTACGTTTTGGCCGAATGAAAGATGAAGGCATTGCTTCAGTGGAAGGGACTTCACTGATCAAGCGTAATAACTGTGGTAAAGCGCTGGAGATTGCGCGTCTTGCACGTGACATGCTGGGCGGGAACGGTATTTCTGATGAGTTTGGCGTTGCCCGTCATCTGGTGAACCTTGAAGTGGTGAATACCTATGAAGGCACACATGATGTACATGCCTTGATTTTGGGCCGGGCTCAAACAGGCATTGCCGCATTCTGCAATTAATTAAATCAAACTTTTCTTATTGATCTGAGGATGTTCATACCTGAGCATCCTGCAGGATACTTATCTTAAAAAATTAATCAAAACGTCAATAAAGGATTCATCGTAAAACATTCTTGTCAATCGATGCTTATGCAAGCCTGTGTCTAAAAAATATCGGAATAAAAATAATAAAGAACAGGCAAGCAAAGGTGGAGGACTGGGACTGTCGATGGCTCATTTGGGAAAATGAGGTAAATGGAATGAAGAATGAGATTAATCATACGTCTGCGGTCGCAGCGCTGAAGTTGCCCTCGAATGTAGGCACTCTGCATCGTATTACAGCACATACCTGGAAACTGGCCTTTATTTTTGCTTTTATTTCACTGGTGATTGACGGCGTGGATATCATGCTGTTGTCGTTCAGTCTGACCAGTTTGAAAGCAGAGTTTGGCCTGACTTCTTTTCAGGCTGGCATGCTAGGAAGTGCTTCTTTGGCAGGGATGGCGCTGGGCGGCATTACGGGTGGATGGGCCTGTGACAAGTTCGGGCGGGTAAAAACCATTGCCTGGTCTGTGGTGTTTTTCTCGATCATGACCTGTATTTTGGGATTTACCCAAAGTTATGAGCAGTTCATGATTTTACGTTTTATTGGTGCTTTTGGACTCGGTTCACTCTACATGGCCTGTAATACGTTAATGGCTGAATATGTACCGACCAAATACCGGACCACAGTCTTAGGAACGCTACAAACTGGACAGACGATTGGCTATATTGTCGCCACTTTAATGGCCGGAGCCATCATCCCTGATTATGGCTGGCGCATGCTGTTTTATGTAACTATTATTCCTGCGGCCTTTGCCTTGATTTTTATGCGCTTTGTGCCAGAACCGGCATCTTGGCAGGAAGAAAAAATCAAGCAATTGCAAAATCGTCATATAAAAGCTGAAGCTGAGCCGACGCTACCTGTTGCCCAACAGCCAGCGGAAAGTATTTATAAGCGTATTTTTGGCCACCAGCAGCACCGTAAAATGTTTTTGCTGTGGATGACCACTGCGGCATTTTTACAGTTTGGCTATTATGGCGTAAATAACTGGATGCCTACCTATCTTGAAACCGAACTCAACATGAACTTCAAGGCATTGACCGGTTATATGGTAGGTGCATATACGGCCATGATCCTGGGCAAGATTTTAGCGGGTTATCTGGCAGATAAATTTGGCCGCCGGATCACTTTTGTATTTGGTACGGTCAGTACAGCTGCCTTTTTACCGATTATCATTTTCTATAACAGCCCGACCAATATTGCCTACTTACTGGTCACATTTGGCTTCTTATATGGCATTCCATATGGCGTGAATGCAACGTATATGGCGGAAACCTTTTCTACTGATGTGCGGGGAACTGCGATTGGCGGTGCCTACAATATGGGACGCTTGGGCGCAGCTATTGCTCCTGCAACGATTGGAATTATTGCTGCGGGCGGTTCATTTACCCTGGCCTTTATTGTGATGGGTGCCGCCTACTTTATTGCTGGTGTAATTCCTGGACTCTTTATTCGTGAGCGTCAATATGACCCGCAAGCCAATCTGGTGGTTCCAGCAGATGAAGAAGCTAAAGCTAAGAAGACGGTAGTGTCGGACCGACCAGCTGCTGTGAAATAAAACCTGAAATAAAAATGATCAGGATGGAGCAGTAAGGTCCATCCCCCTTAAAAAGGAAGAAAGATATGGGAGCTTTACAGGGAATTCGTGTTTTAGACTTGAGTCGCGTGCTGGCAGGACCTTGGTGCGGACAGATTCTGGCTGATCTGGGTGCTGAAGTCATCAAGATTGAAAGGCCGCATGTCGGGGATGATACCCGGATGTGGGGACCGCCCTGGATGTCGGACCAGGAGGGCAATGCCACACGTGAGTCCGGATATTTTCAGTGTGCCAACCGCAATAAATATTCGGTTGCAGTCGATATTGCGAGTGCCGAAGGTCAGGAACTGATCCGGGAAATTGCCAAAACGGCAGATGTGGTGATTGAAAACTATAAGGCAGGTTCACTGGCAAAATATGGCCTGGACTATGCCAGCTTAAGCGCACTAAATCCGAAGCTGGTGTATTGTTCGATTACTGGGTTTGGTCAGGATGGGCCACGTGCCGAAGAACCCGGCTATGATTTCATCATTCAGGGCATGTCGGGCCTGATGAGTATTACCGGTGAAAGTGATGATAGACCAGGTGGAGGCGCACAGAAGGTCGGCGTGGCAGTAGTTGATATCCAGACCGGCTTATATGCAACCATTGCCATACAGGCCGCCCTATGGTCATGTCAACAGAGCGGACGCGGCCAGTATATTGATATGTCGCTCCTCGATGTGCAGGTCGCAGCACTTGCCAATCAGGGCATGAACTATTTAAGCTCGGGTGTTTCGCCGGTGCGGATGGGAAATCATCACCCAAATATTGTGCCTTATCAGACTTTTAAAGCAAAAGATAAGGAATTTATTATTGCCTGTGGTAATGACAAGCAATTTAAAGATTTATGTATGGCCATTGATTTGCCGGAGCTACTACAAGACAGCAGGTTCCAGCGTAATCAGGATCGGGTAAAACATCGGGATGAATTGATTGCATTATTATCTGAATATTTTCTCAGAAAAAATGCCAAAGACTGGGTTGATGCGATCCATGCTGTCAAAGTACCGGTCGGGGTGATTAACTCGATTGAAGAGGCATTGGCTGAACCACAAGTCCAGCATCGCGGCATGGTGGTCGATGTGCCACATCCATTGAATGATCGCTTCCAAGTGATTGCTTCGCCGATCAAGCTGTCTGAAACCCCGGTAGAATATCGGCATGCGCCGCCACAACTGGGCCAACATACCGGCTTTATCTTATCCCGCTTCAAAACTCCGGAACAATTGGCTGCATTGCAGGCCAAAGGCATTATTGATGGCTCGATTCACTCTCTTGCCGATGAGACGGTGGCTTGAAAGCAGCGCCTTGATATTGCTTTCATGACATGCCTTTGCCGGAGTGAATCTCTACTTCGGCTTCTTTATATTGGTATTTTTGCTAAGGATTGATTCTAAGGGAAAATAGTCACATGCCAGTGGACGCGGTATGATACGCAGATGCAGTCATTGGAACAGATTATGAAAATTGTTGCAGATGAAAATCTGGCATTTACCGACTATTTCTTTGCCGAATTTGGTGACATTCAACATCGCGCAGGACGCAGCCTGTCTGCACAGGATGTTAAAGATGCGGATGCTTTACTGGTTCGTTCCGTGACCCAGGTGAATGCAACCCTGTTACAGGGCAGTCGGCTTAAATTTGTGGGTAGTGCCACGATTGGCACCGATCATCTGGATATTGCAGCGCTGGAAAATAAGCAGATCAGCTGGGCCAATGCACCGGGTTGTAATGCGCAGGCTGTGGCTGAATATGTGATTACGGCTTTATTGCATGTGCAGCCAGACCTACTCAATGCTGGTCAGCAATTTACTTTGGGTATTGTCGGCCTTGGCAATGTCGGTTCGCGTCTGGCCACTCTGGCAAAACTGCTGGACTGGAAGGTAATTGCCTATGATCCCTATGTACAGCAGGAACAGGTTCAGCAAGTGGAATGGACGGAACTACTTAAGCAAGCGCATGCAGTCTCGCTACATGTGCCGCTTACCAAAACTGGCCAGTACCCGACCTATCATCTGATTAACGCGGTTAGCTTGGCGCACATGCAGCCTGAGACCTTCCTGATTAATTCCGCACGTGGTCCGGTGATTGAAGAGCAGGCCCTGATTCAGGATATTCAGAAGACTGGAAGAAAAGTGGTGCTGGATGTCTTTGAACACGAACCGGAAATTTCTGAACAGCTGCTTGATCTGCTGACTTTGGTGACGCCCCATATTGCCGGTTATAGTCTGGAAGGCAAGGCACGTGGTACACAAATAATTTATGACGCATTTTGCCAGACGTTTGGCTTTGACAGGCATAAACAGTTTGAAACCCAGTTGCCTGTCTGTGAGCCATTTTTCCAAAACCAGAATTTGAAAATGTCGCTACAACAGCATCTGTCTCAAATCTACGACATTGCCCGTGATGATGCCAGTCTGCGTGCCTGTCTAAAAGACGGCAAGGTTGACCAGCAGGCATTTGACCATTTACGTAAAACCTATCCGCTACGCCGGGAATGGGCAGCACATGGAGGGCCACAAGCATGAGCCAGTCCGTGTCCTATCAACCGACTTGTGATCTGCAAAGTATTCAAGCGCGCGCCAGAATGTATACTCAAATCCGCCAGTTTTTTGCTGAACGTAAAGTGCTGGAAGTTGAAACCCCTGTCTTGTCACAGGCAGGTGTGACCGATGTACATTTAGCATCTATTCAGGCACAGCGCCATGTCATGGGCAAGCTGAGTACTCATTATTTGCAAACCTCCCCAGAATTTGCCATGAAGCGTTTATTGGCCAGTGGAAGCGGGCCGATTTACCAGATTTGTAAAGTTTTCCGTGATGATGAACATGGCCATAAACACAACAGCGAGTTTAGTATGCTGGAGTGGTACCGCCCGGGTTTCAGTCTGAAAGAGTTAATGTTTGAAGTGACTGAGCTGCTAAATGGCGTCCTCAAAGCACGCTTTGGTGAAGTACGGCCAACGGTCCTGAGTTATAAACATGCCTTTATGGATCGTCTGGATTTAAATCCCCTCCAGGCGACTGTGCCACAATTGCAGGATTGCTGCCGCAGGGTAGGACTGAATCTGGACTTGGGCAATGACCGTCTGGGCTATATTGATCTGTTATTTTCACATATGGTAGAGCCAAGCCTGGGTTTTGATACTGTTGTATTTCTGACAGATTTCCCGCCTGAGTTGGCCTCACTGGCTAAAACCACACTTGATGAAGACGGTGAACTGGTTGCTGCACGTTTCGAGCTGTATATTGAAGGGCTGGAACTGGCGAATGCTTATGACGAGCTAATAGATGCCGAGGTTTTGCGCTCTCGTTTTGAAGCGGATAATGCCGAACGAGCAGCACTCGGTTTGCATGTGATGCCCATCGATGAATATCTGCTGGCAGCATTGCCCAAGATGCCGGAATGTTCAGGCATTGCCTTGGGGCTGGACCGTCTGCTGATGGTTGCAACTCGGCAGATGAAGCTAGAGCAGGTGATTGCTTTTCCAGCAGATATTTCCTGATCCAGGCTTAAATTTTGTTTAAGCTTTCTTGGAGACAAGAAGCTTAGGTGTAGGCCTTAAACAATAAAAAGCACCCAAGGGTGCTTTTTTAATCAATATCAATAGTCTGTTGATATTGTTCCTTTAATACTCCCAGTGCCTGAATACGCCGTTCAATCAGCATCTCCCCAATGTCCGGTCCCTGAATATCGGAGGGTAGGTCTTGAGCTTTAATATTTCGTACCAGCTGCATGGCTTCTAGTACATATTGTGCCTGCGGATAAGGCCGGTCTTCCAGACCTAAGCGGCCACGCGAATCACATTCACAGGCTTGTATAAATGCTTCGACACGCTCAGGACGACGTAATACATCCAGCCGCTGCAATAAACGCCATAAAGTGCCGGGCTTCAGATTAAAAGCCTGATGGCATTTTAGATGCTCCTTACATACCGCCAACGCCAGCTGTTTGGTATAAGTCGGTACTTTGAGCCGTTCACATAATGCCGTTACCGGTTTAATGCCGCGCTCTTCGTGCATGATATGTCGCGGTAATTCTTCTACAGGCGTCAGCGCTTTACCCAGATCATGCACCAGAACCGCAAAACGTACATCCAGACTATAATTCTGACGGCAAGCTTGTTGTAAAGACATCATGGTATGAATACCGCAATCAATTTCCGGATGATATTCAGGGCGTTGCGGAATACCATATAACGCATCAATTTCCGGGAACAGAACTTTTAAAGCACCACAACTGCGTAACACTTCAAAATAAACATCCGCATCACGCTCCATCAGGGCACGTGCTGTCTCTTTCCAGACCCGTTCCGGGGTTAGCGCATCCAGTTCACCTGATTCAGTCAATTGTTGCATGAGTAGCAGGGTTTCATCAGCAATCTGAAAACCCTGACGATGATAGCGTGCAGCAAAACGGGCAATCCGCAGGACTCTTAATGGATCTTCAATGAAGGCATCGGACACATGACGTAAAACCCGATTTTCCAGATCTTGCTGACCGCCATACGGATCATAAATCTGGCCGGCCTCATCCATGGCCATAGCATTGATGGTCAAGTCGCGGCGGATCAGGTCCTGTTCCAGCGTTACACTGATGTCAGTGTGAAATTCAAAACCATGATAACCAGAACCGGATTTGCGTTCGGTGCGGGCTAGCGCATATTCTTCTTTGGTTTCTGGGTGTAAAAAAACAGGAAAATCTTTCCCGACAGGATGATAGCCTAAGCTCAGCATATGTGCAGGCGTGGTACCAACCACCACATAATCTTTTTCGTGATAGGGATGCCCGAGTAAGTGATCTCGCACTGCACCGCCTACTAAATAAACTTGCATGAAAAAACCTCTATTCTTAACAGCATCATGCTACAGAATAGAGGTTTTCTCAAGTTAAGAAGTGACGCGAATGCGTATAGTTCTTATAGGGCGTTTTTTTCAACTTCCTGGATTTCAGCCACAGTTAATGCTGTCATGTTCACTAAACGGCGAGTAGTTGCGGTTGGGGTCAGAATATGTACCGGTTTCGCTGCACCTAGTAGAATTGGACCAATTGTTACATTATTCCCTGATGTTGCTTTTAACAGGTTAAATGAAATATTAGCCGCATCCAGATTTGGCATGATCAGCAGGTTGGCAGAACCCTTGAAGCGTGAGTTCGGGAAAGCAAACTGACGGATATTTTCATCTAGGGCTGCATCACCGTGCATTTCACCTTCAACTTCAAGTTCTGGTGCAATTTCAGACAGGAGTTCAAATACACGACGCATTTTTTGCGCGCTGACATCATCCTGATGGGAACCGAAGCTCGAATGTGAAAGCAGGGCAATGCGTGGAGTCATACCAAAACGGCGAACTTCTTCAGCAGCCAGAATAGTCATTTCTGCCAGTTGTTCAGCGGTCGGGTTGGTGTTGACATAGGTATCTGCAATAAACAGGTTACGATCTTCCAGCATCAAGGCATTCAGCGTGAAGAAGGTATTGTGACCGTCTTTCTTGCCAATAACGTTGCTGACAAAGTCCAGGTGGATGTCATAGCTGGAGTAAGTACCACATAACATGCCATCGGCAAGACCATGTTTGACCAGCATTGCAGCAATCAGGGTTGAACGGCGACGTGCTTCACGCTGAGCATACTCAGGCGTAACGCCCTTGCGTTGCATGATGGTGTAATAGTCATCCGCAAACTTCTGGTAATCCGGGTTTTTCTCCTGATCGACAATCGTGATGTTCGCGCCGTCTTCAAGACGCAAGCCCAGCTTTTTGATATTGGCTTCAATCACTGCCGGACGGCCGACCAGAATCGGTTTGGCCAGACCTTCATCGACTGCAATTTGTGCCGCACGAAGTACGCGCAGATCTTCACCTTCGGCATAGGCAATGCGTTTCGGGTCAGATTTTGCCTGTTCAAAGATAGGCTTCATCATGAAGGCAGAATTATAGACGAACTCAGACAGGCGCTGACGATAAGCTGCGAAGTCCTGGATTGGGCGAGTTGCTACGCCAGAATCCATAGCAGCCTGGGCAACTGCCGGAGCAATTTCCAGAATCAGACGTTGATCCAGTGGACCCGGAATCAGGTAGTCACGGCCGAAAGATGCCGATTTTTCACCATAAGTCGAGGCATCAGCTTCGATATGCGCCATGCGTGCAATTGCATGTACACAGGCAATTTTCATTTCTTCGTTAATCGTTGTCGCACCTACATCAAGCGCACCACGGAAGATATAAGGGAAGCACAGGGCGTTATTCACCTGGTTCGGATAGTCAGAACGGCCAGTTGCCATAATCACGTCATCACGAACTTCATGGGCATGTTCAGGCAGAATTTCCGGATTCGGGTTTGCCAAGGCAAAAATGATCGGATCTCTGGCCATGGTTTTAACCATTTCTTTGGTCAGAATACCTGCCGCAGAAAGACCGAGGAACATGTCTGCACCGGCAATCACTTCACCGATCTGAGTCTCTTCAATATCTTGTACATAGGCTTTTTTAGACTCGTCCAGACCTTCACGTTTAGACGTTAACAGGCCACGTGAGTCCGCCACAATGATATTTTCTTTTTTGGCACCCAGTGCGCACAGCAGATTCAGACAAGACAGCGCAGCAGCACCCGCACCTGAAGCAATAATCTTGATCTCATCAATTTTTTTACCGTTGAGCTTCAGCGCATTTAACAGGGCAGAACCTACAATGATAGAGGTCCCGTGCTGGTCATCATGGAATACAGGAATATTCATGCGCTCACGCAGTTTCTGTTCAATATAGAAACATTCTGGAGCCTTGATATCTTCAAGGTTGATGCCACCAAAGGTGGGTTCCAGAGCAGCAACGATATCAACAATCTTATCCGGATCATTTTCTGCAATTTCAATATCGAATACGTCAACGCCAGCAAATTTTTTGAACAGTACGCCTTTACCTTCCATCACCGGCTTAGATGCAAGCGGGCCAATATTTCCCAGACCCAGTACTGCAGTACCGTTAGTGACGACAGCCACCAGGTTGCCACGTGCGGTATAGAGGGCAGCTGTTGAAGGATCACGTTCAATCTCAAGACATGGAGCCGCTACGCCAGGCGAATAAGCAAGGGCTAAGTCACGTTGGTTGACCAATTGTTTGCTTGGTGTAACGCTGATTTTTCCCGGAGTAGGAAATTCGTGATAGTAAAGAGCCTGTTGCTTTAAAGATTGTTCGTCCATCTGTATCTCGATCGTTGTAAAGATTACCCGGCAACCGGGTAAATAAATTAGATTTATGGCTTCGAATATACCATTTGTTAGGCGCTTAGCCCAGTCAAAGCCGCCCGTTTTTCAAACAAAATTATTGAACAGGGCTATGAACTTAGACGTGCAGGGTATAAGAAGCAAAGTTGCGGTTTTGCTCCAAATAGGCAGTCGCTTCCTGCTCTGGCAAAGGTTTGGAAAATAAATAGCCTTGGGCAATATCACAATTTAAATCAAGTAAATAGTCAAATTGTTCCCGAGTTTCGACACCTTCAGCAACCACAATCATTCCCATTGCTTTGCCCATTGCAACTATGGCGCTTACCAGCGCTTCCTGTTTGGTTTCCCCAATTTTAGAGACAAAACTTCGATCAATTTTTAAGATGTCAATAGGAAAGTCGGCAAGATAGGACAAAGACGAATAGCCGGTACCGAAGTCATCTAGAGAAATATTAATCTGGCGCTGCTTGATTTGATCTAGCAGCACTTTAATTGCCTCAGAATTTTCAATCAGGGACGATTCGGTAATCTCAAGTTCTAGGCTGCTGCCAGAAATCTGGTTTTCTGCAATGGCATGATCCAGATCATTCAGGAGCTGACCGCGACGTAACTGCTGTGCCACGATATTGACTGAGACACAAATATTATTAAAACCCAGTTCATTCCATTTTTTAATTTGCTGTGCTGTTTGCTGAATCACTAGGCGGCCAATATCTGAAATCAAGCTGGTCTGTTCAGCCAGTGGAACAAACAGACCGGGTGGAATAATGCCTTTTTCAGGATGGTTCCAGCGTACCAAAGCCTCAAAGCCATAAATTTTCTGGTTGTGGAAGTGAATTTTGGGCTGATAATACACCACCAGTTCATTATTATGCAGTGCTTTGCGCAGATCGCGTTCAATAAAAATCCCTTGCTCGAGGAGTGCAGTATTTTTGCTGGAATAGAAACGAATGGTATTGCCTCCCAGATCCTTGGCCTCACTCAAAGCCTGTTCGGCACAGTTATTCAGATAATCCAGCTGACGGCCATGGTCGGGATAAAATGCAATCCCCATCGACAGGGTAATCACATAATCCTGTCCATAAATATGAAAGGGTACTTTAAAGGCTTCAACGATGCACTGGCAATGCTCCTGCACCGAGGGCCGAATATGCGATATTTCATATAGAATCGCAAAATCATCTCCATTCAGATGGGCAACAAACAGGGCTTCAGCATTGGTGATGCGCAGACGCTGTGCCACCTGGCGTAACAGTTCATCCCCCCCATTATTGGATAGATATTCATTTAACGGGCGGAAGCGATCAATATTGAGTCGAATGACGGCAATTTTCTGGATGGAATCTTTTTGTGAAACCAGATATTGATGTAGCTGATAATTATAGTAAAAACGGTTGGGCAAGTCGGTCAGAGCGTCATAGTTTTCAAGGTAGGACAGACGTTGTTCCTGCAGTTTGCGCTCGGTCAGATCCGAGACAATACCGATATAATGGGTAATACGGTCCTTTTCATCAGTGGTAGCATTAATATGGAGCCACAAAGTCAGTTTTTTACCTGATCGAAATTTTGCATGAATTTCCCCATCATAAGAGCCGGTGTCTTTAACTTTTTTGATGATGGTCGCCCGCATGCTGGGCCGTTGCCCGATTTTAGAAGGGGCAATAATATCAAAAAGGGATTGTCCAATTAATTGATTACGATTAAAGCCGGTCAGATATTCATAGTGGGGATTGACATCAATATAATTGAGTTCCTGATCCAGAATAAAAATCCCTTCGGCGGCCTGTTCCATCACACTGGCAACCAGTTTTAAACGTTCCTGAGATGTGCGTTCCTGCTGAATGTCACGACGAATACCGACCATTCTCAGCGGTTTATGGCTGACTGGGTCGCTGCTAATCACACGACCAACATCATGCACCCAATTCCAAACCCCTGGTGATAGCTGAATCCGGTAAGTCACATCATAACGGTCAACCTGCCCGCGTAGATGCTGCTTGATAGCAGATTTAAAAGATTTAAGATCATCCGGGTGAATCAGTTGCTTTAAATAAATATTATGCTCTTTGGAGCCTCTCAGGATTTTTTCATTCTTATGGTTGACCAAGGTGATTTTCCGGTTGGCAATATCCCAATCCCATGGTCGCAGTCCGGCAATATTGTGTGCCAGCTCCAGATTCTGCTGCTGATTTTTCAGGTCAAGATTAATCTGCTCAATATCATAGGTACGTTCACGCACTTTTTGTTCAAGTAGCTGATTGATGAGCTGGAGCTGCTGTTCAATATCTTTGGATTTGTTGACTTCTTTTTGTAATTGCTGACACAGCTCATCGGTCCAGTCTACCTGTTGTTTGGCTTGCTCAACCAGTAAATGATTTTCCGCAGACAGACAGGAAGTGTGTCGTTGAATACGGTAGCTGCTTGTGGCACAGAGCAGGATCACAATCATGACAAAGTTTAAAGCCAGACCCAAGAAAGGGTTCTCTGATGCAGTGTGTAAAAACTGGGAGGCAAAGAAGGGAATCAGACAGGGGATAAACGTCAGTAAGAAATAGCTGATTTTCTGGGTCAGATAAGTCAGTCCAAAGGTCTGAGTGACAATCAGCAGTAAAGTAGACAGGGTAAGCGCTTCAATTGTACTGAAATTTGGGTCCGCGGTTGGCAGATAGTAATAAATAATAAAAATACCCAGCGCAATACACAGGCCAACAAACAGGCTCTGAACTTGCAGCCAGCGATGGGCAACTTTAAGCTGATACTGTCCAGGTTTAAAATAGAGCGTACTGGTCAGCCAGCAGAGGCTGACGGTAATTTCTGTAAAAATAAACCACTGGTTAAAATATACATGAGAAGGGTGGTAGTAAATCTGGTAAATGCTGAAAATATAAAGACAAATAATCAGGATGCTGAGTAAAAAATATCGACTGTGGCGAAGCGTGTTCGCAATTTGAGCGTAATGTAAATACGTTTGAACATAATCATTTCGATTATCCACCATGTCAAAAAAGCCTTTTGTGCGTCCTAAGTACCCTACTTCTGGTTGCCCTTGTTGTTATATCCACTAAAACCCAACTTTAAATTAATATATTGCCTAATTATTATTGAATTCAGAGTAGAATTTTTTTAAATAAAAATCAATAAAATTAATAACTAAATTTTATAATATCCCTATTTATAGGCGGTAATTTAAAATCGAAAGCGCTACCACAGGCGCAGTTTCGGTACGCAGTATCCGCTCTCCAATACACCAGTTTATAAAGCCTTTTTCATTTGCTGCCTGAATTTCCGCCTCACTTAAACCACCTTCCGGGCCAATGAGCAGGGCAAGATCAGGTGTGGCCTGGGCAAGTACATCAACTTCATCTTTATTAGGAGCAAGAACCAGTTTGGTCGCTGGCAGTTCGCTTGCTAACCAGTCTTGCAAAGACAGGGGAGCTAAAATCTCAGGCACAAGATTTAAACCGCATTGTTCGCAGGCTGCAATTACTACTCCACGCCAATGATTTAATTTTTTCTGATCACGTTCATATTTTAGACGCATTTCACAGCGTTCTGAGGTCAGAAGCTGAATATGAGAGACACCCAGCTCTACCGCTTTTTGAATCGCATAGTCCATGCGTTCCCCCTTGCTCATCACCTGACCCAGAAGAGCTTTAAACTTAGGCGTGCGATTGGTCGGGTTAAAGTGATTGACCTGCACCATTGCCGACTTTTTGGCAATATCTACAAGCTCAACCTCATATTCACCACCTTGCCCATTGAACAAGGTGGCTTTTTCTCCTACTTGAGCACGTAATACTTTGATCCAGTGATGAAATACTGGTTCAGTCAGTTCAAGAGTTTGATCAACTGCTAAATCAGCTTCAATAAAAAAACGTGGCATTCAGGTATTACTCTCAACTAGGAAATTGAATTATGCAAGACCAAGGTCTTTCACAAGCTGAAGGGTGGGGTCGGTGGTATTCATGGTATAGAAATGCAAACTCGGTGCTCCGCCAGCAATCAGGCGCTCACAGAATTTCACCACGACTTCATGACCAAAGGCTCGGATACTGGCAGTATCATCTCCATAGGCGGCTAACTGCTTGCGAATCCAGCGTGGAATCTCGGCACCTGTACCATCTGCAAAGCGAATCAGATTGCTGGCATTGGTAATCGGCATAATCCCGGGCGCTACCGGAATATTGACACCTTCTTTCTGAATACGCTCAACAAAGTAGAAGTAGGCATCCGGATTGAAGAAGAATTGGGTAATCGCTGCATTGGCCCCCGCATTGGCTTTTTCACAGAAACGCTGAATATCCTGGTCAAAACTCTCAGCTTGTGGATGCATTTCCGGATAAGCTGCGACTTCAATAGTGAAATGATCGCCTGAATGTTCACGAATAAAGCGAACCAAATCCTGTGCATAAGGCAGCTCTCCCAAGCCAACCTGACCGGAAGGCAAGTCTCCACGTAGCGCTACAATGCGGTCAATGCCTTGTAGCTTGTAAAGATCTAGTAACTCGGCAATACGCGCTTTGTCATCTCCAATACAAGACAGGTGAGGTGCTACCGGTGTACCTTTGCCATTGAAATCATTGATGGTCGATAAAGTGCGTTCACGCGTCGAACCGCCAGCCCCATAAGTCACAGAGAAGAATTCTGGATTTAAAAGTTGCAGCTCTTGGTGTACAGTTTTGAGCTTTTCCGCACCTGCATCAGTTTTGGTCGGGAAAAATTCAAACGAAATTGGAATCTGTTTTGACATGTTCAAATCCTTTTTTATAAATACTTTTTAATTAGTTTTACCTCTCCTAAATCCTCTCTTGCGCTGAGCTTCAAAGCAGTGCTTTAAGCACGCTCAGGAGAGGAGTTACCCTCGATGACATACATTTGGTAATGAATGTTCCCTCTCCCTATGGGAGAGGGTTAGGGAGAGGGTGGAGTTTAATTAGTATTTATAAGCATCCGATTTAAACGGACCTTCAACTTGAACACCTAAATAATCCGCTTGTTCTTGCGTTAAAGTCGTTAATACGCCGCCGAAACCAGCAACCATTGCAGCAGCCACTTCTTCATCTAGTTTCTTGGGAAGTAGTTCTACACGAATCGCAGCCTGTTTTTGATCTTCAGGCAGGTCGGCAAACTTTTCAGCAAACAAGTGCATTTGAGCAAGTACCTGGTTGGCAAAAGAACCGTCCATCACACGTGATGGGTGACCTGTTGCGTTCCCCAGGTTCACCAGACGACCTTCAGAAAGCAGGATCAGGTAATCGTTTTCATTTTCAGAACGATATACTTGATGAACTTGAGGTTTTACTTCAACCCACTTGTAACCACGTAAATAGTTGGTGTCAATTTCAGTGTCAAAGTGGCCGATGTTACATACCACTGCACCCGGTTTTAAAGTGTCTAACATGGCAGCATCACATACGTGGTAGTTACCTGTTGTGGTAACAATCAGATCCGTGTTTTGCAGAAGCTCAAGGTTGATGTCTTCTTTTTTGCCTGTTTGAACGCCATTTTTGTATGGTGCAACCACTTCGTAGCCGTCCATACATGCTTGCATGGCACAGATTGGGTCGATTTCAGTAACACGTACAATCATACCTTCTTGGCGAAGTGACTGGGCAGAACCTTTACCTACGTCACCATAACCAATCACAAGCGCGCGACGGCCAGATAACAGCATATCTGTACCACGTTTGATCGCATCGTTAAGTGAGTGACGGCAACCGTATTTATTGTCGTTTTTAGACTTGGTGACTGAATCGTTGACGTTGATTGCAGGTACTTTCAGAGAACCGTCTTTCCACATTTCTAGCAGACGTTGTACGCCTGTAGTGGTCTCTTCAGTAATCCCGTGGATTTTTGCCAGCATTTCAGGATATTTTTCATGAACCAGTGCAGTCAAGTCACCGCCATCATCCAGAATCATGTTGGCATCCCAAGGTTTGCCATTGACATTAATCTGTTGTTCTAGACACCATACATATTCTTCTTCGGTTTCACCTTTCCAGGCAAATACAGGTACGCCAGACGCTGCAATTGCAGCCGCAGCATGGTCTTGAGTCGAGAAAATATTACAAGAAGTCCAACGAACTTCTGCACCTAATTCAACCAATGTTTCAATTAAAACTGCAGTTTGAATCGTCATGTGGATACAGCCGAGAATTTTCGCGCCTGCCAGTGGTTTCGCAGCTGAATAACGCTTACGAAGCCCCATTAATGCCGGCATTTCTGCTTCAGCAAGTTTGATTTCTTTACGGCCATAGTCAGCTAGTGAAATATCAGCAACTTTATAATCTGTAAATGAAGCATTAACCGCGTTCATCACGATCTCCTTATAAAAAAACAATAATTGATCATTCAGTTCGCGGATGCCGTTGTTGGTCTGTCTAGAAAAAGACTGGCCGATCGTCGAGCCTGGCGCTTTTACATTTTGTACCTGTAAAACGTCGCAGCATCCCTCGACTAGCGAGGTATTGTACTTGGAAACTAATTCTGTTCCAACTCTATCGCTGCGCTATTTCTAGATAAAGGTCAAAATTTAGGAAAGTTAGTCTGCAAAAATAGTAATCGCGTGTGGAGTTTAGCCAATAAAAAGTAAATAGCTATGCTCAGAAGTCCTGCTAAAAAGTGATTAGATGATGATTCCTGATTATTTTTTCGGACTCAGGCGAGTGTGCTGATTTTCATCTTGTTTTAAAGTAAAGAGGAAATTCAAATTGCTATTATAAATTTGGACAAACGAACTTAAGTATTGAATATCTAACTATAAAAACTGAAGATATTTTTGATTGCATAAAAAACTGGCGAATCTGAAAAGATTGAACAGCCCATCATCTGATGGGCTTCTCATTTATTCTATTTTCTGCTCAATTTCATCTGCTTTTTGTGTCCAGTAATCTGCCTGTTCTTCATCAGCATCAATCCCCAGACCATTGGCATAGATAAAGGCCAGATCACGCATCGCCTGAACGTCACCCCATTCAGCAGCTTGCTTCACCAGTGTGATAGATTTTTCGACATCTTTTTCAATCACATCACCGCGGCGGTAAAAACCTGCCAGTTCCAAGGTTGCTGCAGGGTGCTTCTCGATATTGGCCTTGCTTAACCAGTAATAGGCTAACTCAAAGTGTGCTTTGGATTCTTCCGGGTCTTCTTCCGCCAGTTCTTTGGCATAGACCGTATAGCCTTCACCCAGCCAGTACATGGCTTCAACCAGTCCGCCGTTGGCTGCTTTTAAAGCCCATTCTTCTGCCAGAATGATGTCATCTTCATGCTCACTTTGCATATACAGTTCAGCCAGTTCAAATTGCGCTTCGGTATTACCGGCAAGGGCACGATTAGAAAGGGCAGCAGGAGGAGAAATACGCTGAGTCATAAGGAAACCTCAAATATAGTGGCCCTAGGGTAAAATGAAAGCTCAAGAAAAGCTAATACTGCGCCATAAAAAAGCGATCCGAAGATCGCTTTTAAAACAGTATTGTTAAATTGCTATAAATTACAGTTCTTGCTGGATGCCTGCGACCAGCCAATCTTGTTGGGAACCAGCAGGCTTTACAAAGTGCCAGATCTCAGCAAATGGTTGTGGTTGGCTGTTCAGGTCTTCGCTTACTGTGCCGGTAAAGCGTACGCTCACCACGTATTGATCATTTTCTGTAGATGAATCTGCAACCATCGCATTCAAGTTCGAGAACTCCGCTACGTCCTGATCCTGATTGGCCATAATATCGTTATACATGGACTGATACAGGTCAGGAGTTAAATAGCGCTGAATCTCAGAAATGTTGCTTGCTGTATTCATGGACTGAATATGGTTGAAGCGCTGACGTGCAACACGCAGGAAGGCAGCCGGCTCAGTTCCATCTGGTAACTGCTGACCACTATTGGTATACGCTGTACCGAATGGCGCATTATTTACCGGCGCTGAACCAAATGGTGCATTATTGCCCGTAGTGTTCCCGCTCACGCTTTGACCAAAGATGTTGGTATTATCACCACCACGCGGTACAGCAGGCGCTTGGCCAAAGGGTGCTGGCTGGCCAGCACCACTATTTGGCGCATACGGATTAGAAGCTACTTTTTTTTTTGCGCCCATCTTACGGAAAATGAAGAAGGCAACAGCAGCAGCAAGCAGGATCCAGATCCAGCCTGGAATACCGCCTTTTTCCTCTTCTTGAGCTGCCTGAGCTTCAGAGGCTGCAGCATTTTGATCATCAGCCAGTGCGTTGGCAGCAACTGCACCAATGGCAGCACCCGCAACACCCGCAGCAACCATGCCACCCACACCTGGGCCAGATTTTTGCTGGGTTGCAGCACCCGCGGCTGGAGCCTGTTGTGCAGGTGCAGCTTGACGAGGTTGCTGATAAGACTGAGTAGGCGCCGCAGAACGTTGCATACCGTGGCTTTTACCGCCACCGGCACGTTTTGCTTCAGCAGTTAAAGGTGCAAACAGTAATGCTGCTGTTAAAAAGCCGGCGATCAAACCACGCTGTCGAACTTCCATCCAATTTTCCTATATGAATAAATCTATTTGAACTCTCTATTTATATAGGCTTTATAGAGAATTTCAATTAGAAATCTGTATTTTTTTAGGCTTTTTCCCGATTTTAATCCACGCTAATTTAGTTCGTCACTTAAGCTGATGGCTTCTGTCAAGGCTTCATGTAAACGTGCTACCGCAATCACCTGAACGCCTGGAATCGGTTTTTGCGGTGCATTGGCACGTGGCAAAATAATATATTTAAAGCCATGTTTGACTGCTTCTTTCAGGCGCTCCTGGCCATTGGGTACCGGACGAATTTCTCCAGACAATCCGACTTCACCAAACACTGCGAGCTGCTGAGGCAGGGCTTTGGTACGGATGCTGGAAGCACAGGCAAGTAGAACAGCCAGGTCTGAACCTGTTTCGGTAATTTTCAGGCCACCGACTATATTGACATAGACATCCTGTCCGGAAGTCTGAACGCCTCCATGCCGGTGCATCACCGCCAGTAACATATTAAGCCGATTCTGTTCCAGTCCAAGTGCCACACGGCGTGGTTGACCATGAGCATCATCTACAAGCGCCTGAACTTCAACCAGTAAAGGGCGCGTACCTTCACGGCTAATCATCACGATTGAACCCGGAATGGCTTCATCATAGCGGCTCAGGAAAATCGCAGAAGGGTTGGCCACTTCACGCAGGCCTTTATCGGTCATGCCAAACACGCCGAGTTCATTCACTGCACCAAAACGGTTTTTGACTGCACGGATCATGCGGTAACGTGAATCTGACTGACCTTCAAAATACAGCACACAGTCCACCATGTGTTCCAGCACACGTGGACCCGCCAGCGCACCTTCTTTGGTCACATGGCCGACAATAAACAGGGCGGTACCACTATTTTTAGCAAAACGCGTCAGCAGGGCTGCCGATTCGCGGATTTGGGAAACACCACCCGGTGCAGACTGTAAGGTTTCGGTATATAAGGTTTGAATCGAGTCCAAAATGGCCACCGCAGGACGTTCCTGTGCCAGCACTTCACAGATGCGTTCCACGCAGGTTTCAGCCATGACTCTAAGCCGATCTGTTGGCAGATCCAGACGCTGGGCGCGTAAAGCCACCTGCGATAAAGATTCTTCACCGGTTACATAAAGCGCCGAGCTGTTGCCTGCTGCCATATGAGTGGCTGTTTGCAGCAGGATGGTGGATTTACCAATACCGGGGTCCCCTCCGATCAGGACCACAGAACCTGTGACCAGACCACCCCCCAGTACACGGTCAAACTCGCTGATTCCAGTCGGAAGACGGGTTTCATGAGAAACAGAAATTTTATTTAAAGTGGTGATTGCGGCGGCCTGACCGGCGTAACCTCCGCCCATTTTAGGCTGGGCACGGTGTGTCGTTGCAGGGGCAATAGTCACTTCTACCAAGCTGTTCCATTCACCACATTCTGAACATTGACCAGCCCATTTAGAATGATCTGTGCCACATTGTTCACAACGATATACACTTTTTGCTTTAGCCATAATCGATATAAAAACTGATAAAACTACTGCACAGCATACAGAGTAAAGGTGGTTTTTAAAATCATTCAGCGAAGATGAAAATCAAAAACCACCAGAAGCCAGAAGAGAAGGTAGTTTGCTGGTTCAGAAAACTTCTGGTCTTAATACAGCTCGCCAGATTGGCGACGGGCAACAAAGTCTTTGGACTCCTTAACGATAATGCCGGACAGTAATAGCAGCGCAATCAGATTAGGTACAGCCATCAGGCCATTAAAGGTATCGGCGAAAAGCCAGACCAGATCTAGAGTGGCGACGCAGCCGACAAAAACCGACAGGATATAAATGATGCGATACGGCAGGACAAACCTCTCACCAAGCAGATAGGTGGCACATTTTTCACCATAATAGCTCCAGCCGAGAATCGTGGAATAGGCAAAGAAAATAATCCCGAAAGTCACTACCCAGCCCCCAACGCCCGGCAGCAACCGGTCAAATACCTGGGTGGTCAGCACGGCGCCGGTTTCACCACCAAAACTGCTGCCAGCCAGAATATAACCGATTACCAGTACAATACCGGTAATTGAACAGACAATAATGGTGTCAATAAATGTACCGGTCATCGATACCAGACCCTGCCGAACAGGATGGTCGGTTTTGGCCGCAGCAGCAGCGATTGGGGCAGAGCCCATGCCAGCTTCATTGGAAAATACTCCGCGCGCCACACCATAGCGAATGGCAGCACCGACGGCACCACCCATGGCAGCCTCACCAGTAAAGGCATAAGTGAAAATCATTTTTAGGGCAGGCATCACCAGTTCAAGATGAGTAAAGATAATAATTAAGCCTCCGGCCACATAGCCCAGTGCCATGATCGGAACAATCAGGGAAGCCGCTTTGGAAATAGATTTAATCCCGCCCAGAATCACCAGGGCAGAAAGTAGGGTAATCACCACACCAGTGATCCAGGTTTCAACTCCCAGACTGTTTTCTACAGCCAGCGCAACGGTATTGGATTGAACCGAACTGCCGATTCCGAAAGAGGCCAAGGTGCCGAACAGGGCGAAGATCAGGGCCAGCCACTTCCATTTAAGTCCGCGCTCAATGTAGTACATCGGGCCACCGGACATTTCACCTTTTTCATTTTTAATGCGGTATTTCACTGCCAGTACGCCTTCACCATACTTGGTGGCCATACCAAACAGCGCCGTCATCCACATCCAGAAGATTGCACCCGGACCGCCCAATACACAGGCCGTGGCCACCCCGGCAATATTACCGGTACCAATGGTGGCAGACAGGGCAGTCATGAGAGAGGCAAAATGGGAAATATCCCCATGTTTTTCATGAGCAGGATGCTTGCCAAACACTTGTTTGATTGCAAAAGGCAGCATACGGAATTGCCAGAACACTAGGCGGAAAGTGAGGAATACACCGGTACCAACCAGCAGTACCAGCATATAAGGGCCCCAGATCCAGCCGCTCAAAGTTTCCATCAGACTTTGTAAATTTTGCATAAAATTCTTCTTATTGATCCATGTCAGTTTTATTTGAGGTCTTGATTAAAAAGTAATTACGATGCCAAGTGCGTTCATCCTGAACACAAATAATGGCGGATTTGTCTTCTATTTTTTGTACAATTTAAAAGTTTTGACAAGAAAATACTTGTTCAATTCACGAAGATAGAGAAACTCGGCAGGGCAAAAGATAGCGCTAAATGTCAAGCATGACGTACAGGCCTGTGGGGGAATGGGAATTGAAGGAGACCAGTCATCTGCTCATAGACGAAAGGCTGTTATTGGAATACACGAGTTATCCTCAAACTTAATAAAAAATAACTTCAACAAGACTTAGCTAAGTAGCTTGATTTTTCAGGCAGAAAGGCGGCTGTCTGAGAAATATCAACACCGATTGACTCAAATTTTAGAGAAATCCTCAAGAATGCAGAATAATTCGCTACTATACCTTTCCTGGAAACCAGAGGGATCAGTTTGGTGTACTCACTGAATGGATGGCTCTGGTTCTCTTGGTTTCAAGTCAATTTCTTAGCCGCGACTCGAGTGAATGGGAAAATATAAATGAAAAGCGATTTTCTTTTTTGTATTTTTATATTTTTAAGTTAACTTGTCGCCATTAAAAACAAAGTTGAAATGAATAATGTCAGAAAAATATAGCCACTCATCATCGCAAGAGGGTGAATTACAGCGTAGCTTGTCTAACCGACATCTGCAGCTAATTGCGATTGGTGGGGCAATCGGAACCGGCCTGTTTATGGGCTCAGGAAAAACCATCAGTTTGGCAGGACCGTCTATTCTGGTGATCTATATGATCATCGGCTTCATGGTGTTTCTGGTCATGCGTGCCTTAGGCGAATTATTGCTGTCTAATTTGCGCTATAAATCGTTTATTGATTTTGCTACTGACCTGATCGGACCATGGGCAGGATATTTTGTCGGCTGGACCTATTGGCTGTGCTGGATCACAATCGGTATTGCAGATCTTTCTGCAATTATTTATTACCTGCAGTTCTTCAATAACGGCCTGCCTTTCACCGCGGGTGAAGGGGTGCTGATCAGTATTGCTGCTATTGTCTTTATCATGGGACTGAACCTGGTCACGGTAAAACTGTTTGGTGAAATGGAGTTCTGGTTTGCCCTGATCAAGATTATTGCCATTATCGTATTGATTGCGGTGGGCTTATGGATGATCTTTACTGGATTTACCTCCGATGCAGGTACACAGGCTTCCTTTAGTCATCTCTGGGAGCATGGCGGTTTATTCCCAACGGGCGCTATGGGTTTTCTGGCGGGTTTCCAGATTGCCATCTTCGCCTTTGTCGGGGTAGAGCTGGTCGGTACTACAGCTGCTGAAACCAAAGACCCGGAAAGAAACCTGCCTAAAGCGGTCAATTCGATTCCGATTCGTATCATTATTTTCTATGTGCTTGCCTTGCTCATCGTGATGTCGGTTACGCCGTGGAATCAGATTGACCCGAATATTTCGCCATTCGTTGATCTGTTCAGTCAGGCGGGCATTGCTGCGGCTGCTATTATCATGAACTTGGTCGTGTTGTCCTCGGTCATGTCTTCCATGAATAGTGGGGTGTTTTCGACCAGCCGGATGTTGTTTGGTTTGTCACGTGAACAGCAGGCACCGAAATCCTTTGGACGTTTAAACAGTCGCGCTGTACCTGCCAATGCCCTGTATTTTTCTGCAGTATGTCTGTTATTAGGCGCAGCTTTACAGTACTTCGTGCCGAACACCGTAGAAGCATTTACTCTGGCAACGACCCTGTCGACGATTTTATTTATCTGTGTATGGCTCATGATTATCTGGAGTTATATGATTTACTATAAAACCCGTCCCGAGTTACATGCCAAGTCGGTGTTTAAATTACCAGGTGGACTGGTGACCTGCTGGATTGTGATTATTTTCTTTGTTGCCATGATTGGTGTCTTGGCGCTGGAAGAAGATACGCGTCGTGCCCTGATGGTCAGTCCGATCTGGTTTGTTTTACTGATTATTGGTTATCTGGGCTTCTATAAACAGAAACATAAATAATCCATATCAATAAAAACGTCAGCGATCTGCTGGCGTTTTTTAATGTCTCAAGATACTCTCTAAGCTTGAGCGCTTTGGTCTATTTCTATCATCGCGCTATACTTATATGAAAATACTCAGATTAGGTGGTCAGATGCATCAGGTCATTTGCTACATCAGTTTAATTACAGCCGGCTTTGTGCTGGCAGGTTGTGGACAATCGGGAGCTTTACATCTTCCTGCTGACCCAAATCACGATAAGCGTGCCAAATATCTGCTTTACAAAAACACCGAGCCTGCGGCACCTGCGTCTGGTGAAAAACAGGATGCACCAGTTAGGCAGCAGTTTGAAGCACCCGTAGAATCCGATTCAACATCATCTCCTTAAAACGTTCAAAGAAAGGATACGTTCATGAGTTTCACCCGTATTAATGGGGTATTGCACGCCGAGCAATGTTCACTGCAACAGCTTGCCGAGCAGTTTGGCACACCACTGTATGTTTATTCCAAAGCCACTTTTGAAAAGCATTATCTGGAGATGGACCGTGCTTTTAGCTTTATCGATCATCAAATCTGCTTTGCGGTAAAGTCAAACTCTAATATTGCGGTATTGAATGTATTGGCCAAGCAAGGTGCCGGTTTTGATATTGTGACCGGTGGTGAACTGGCTCGTGTACTCAAAGCCGGTGGTGAAGCGGCAAAAATCGTATTCTCGGGTTTGGGTAAATCTGAAGCGGATATTCAAAAAGCATTGGAAGTGGGGATTGCCTGCTTTAACGTTGAGTCACATGCCGAGCTGGATCGCATCCAGAAGGTAGCGGCTAAGATGGGTAAAAGAGCCCCGATTTCTTTACGCGTTAATCCAGATGTTGATGCCAAAACCCATCCTTATATTTCGACGGGTTTAAAAGAAAACAAGTTTGGTATTCCATCGGAGAGTGTATTTGACACTTACCAATACGCCGCGTCTTTGCCGAATCTGGAAATAGTGGGAATTGACTGTCATATCGGTTCGCAATTGACTGAAACCCAGCCTTTTGTCGATGCACTGGATCGTGTCATTGTGATGATTGATAAGCTGAAAGAGATGGGGATTCAGTTGAAACATATCGACATTGGAGGTGGTTTGGGAGTGACCTATAAAGATGAAACTCCGCCATCTGTCGAAGAATATGCCAATGCACTACGTCCGGCCCTGAAAAAACTGGGTTTAAAAGTTTATATGGAACCGGGCCGTAGCATTTCAGCCAATGCCGGCGTATTGCTGACTAAAGTGGATTTACTGAAACCAACGGTTCACCGCAACTTTGCCATCATCGATGCCGCTATGAATGACTTGATCCGCCCGGCGTTGTATGAGGCCTGGATGGATATTCAGCCGGTAACGCCACGTACAGATACAGCGAGTAAAGAGTGGGATGTGGTCGGTGCGATCTGTGAGACGGGTGACTTTCTGGGTAAAGAGCGTCAGCTTGCTATTCAGGAAAATGATGTGCTGGCTGTACTCGGTGCAGGCGCATATGGTTTTGTGATGAGCTCGAACTATAACAGCCGTGGCCGAGCCGCTGAAGTGATGGTCAATGGTGATCAGGCACATCTGATTCGTGAACGTGAAACGATTGAATCACTTTGGGAACGCGAGCGTTTATTGCCTTAAAAGGAGTAAATCAAAGTGTTATTAGAATTTACCAAGATGCATGGCCTGGGCAATGACTTTATGGTGGTGGATTTGATCAGCCAACGCGCTTATCTGGATACGCTGACCATTCAACGTTTGGCTCACCGTAATTTTGGTGTGGGTTTTGATCAACTGCTGATTGTTGAACCGCCTGATATTCCAAGTGCAGATTTTAAATATCGTATTTTTAACGCTGATGGTTCTGAGGTTGAACAGTGTGGTAATGGCGTGCGTTGTTTTGCGCGTTTTGTGCATGAACGTCAACTGACCAGCAAGACCAAAATCAAGGTGCAGACCAAAGCTGGCATCATTGAGCCGGAGCTGGGGGCCAATGGCTGGGTGCGGGTCAATATGGGCTATCCGAAATTCCTGCCGCAGGAGATTCCATTCCTGGCGGATGAGCCGGATAATTTATATGACATCGATTTGGAAGGTGATAAAAAGCTGACCATTGATGTGGTGAATATGGGCAATCCACATGCGGTGACTATTGTTCCGAATGTACTCACCGCAGATGTCGCAAAAATTGGTCCGCAGGTAGAATCGCATCAGCGTTTTCCTGCGCGGGTCAATGCCGGTTTTATGCAGATTGTGGATGAAATGCATGCACGTTTGCGAGTCTATGAGCGTGGGGTGGGGGAAACTCTGGCCTGTGGCACAGGGGCCTGTGCGGCAGCAGTTTCGGGTATGCGCCGTGGCTTGCTGTCCAGTAAGGTCGAAATGGAGCTTGCTGGCGGCAAATTGCAGATTGAATGGGTCGAGGGCGATGTGGTCTGGATGACCGGGCCAACGGCAAATGTCTATGAAGGACGGCTGGATCTACGTTATTTTCAGGGTTAATGTAGAACCTCGGGCGATCTAAAAAAGCGTCGTGCTCAGAACGGCGCTTTTTTTATGTTAGGATAAAATTATATTAAATGCATAGAACAGCAACGCCATGAATCAGCTTGTATTTTTACCCGGAGCATCGGGCAGTCAAGGTTTCTGGCAACCTTTGACTACTTATTTAGCACCAGGACAGGCTTATCAGATTTTGGCTTATCCGGGATTCGATGGCATCGCGCCAAATTCGGCCATTCACAACCTGCATGATCTGCAAGCCTATCTGAATCAGCAGATTGAAGCAGATTCTATCTTGGTTGCACAGTCTATGGGCGGTGTGCTGGCGCTTGGGCTTGCGCTTAATCACCCCGAAAAAGTCAAAGGACTGGTTTTGCTGGCTACATCTGGCGGCCTAAACGTGCAGCAGTTTGGCTGTGCAGACTGGCGAAAAGGTTATCGCGAGCAGTTTGAGGCAGTCCCTGACTGGTTTTTAGAAGACCAAACCGAATTTAGTCCGGAGCAACTTGCCAGCCTTGAGATTCCCATCTTGCTGATCTGGGGAGATCAGGATTCTTTAAGTACTGTTCAGCTAGGACAATATCTGGAACAGACCTTTCGAAGTGCAACACTACATACCCTCCAAGGCGGGGATCACTTTTTTGCTGCCAGTCAGCCTGCACAGGTGGCTGCGCTGATTGATACCTATCTGGAGCGTATTTAATGGGGTATATGGAGGGAACTGCTAAAGAGTTGCTCGGGATCTGGTTAAAAGAACGGGAAATTCAAAACCAGTCCAAACATACTTTACAGGCTTATACGCGTGATGTGACTGATTTTCTGGAATTCTGTGCACAGCAAAAACTGGCTTTAAATGATGTCGAAGCCACAGATTTGCGTCAGTTTCTGGCTGAAAAGGTAGAACAGCAAGGCTTGAGTTCAAGCAGTTTGCAACGCATGCTGTCCTCTATCCGCCAGTTCATGAAATGGGCGCAGCAGTCTCAGTATCTGGTCTTTAATCCGGCCGATGATTTTCAGCTGAAGCGTCAGTCACGTCCTTTGCCGGGAATGATTGATATTGAAACGGTCAACCAAATTCTAGATCAGTCCGCACCGGAAACTCAAGCACAGCAGCAGATGTGGCTGAGAGACAAAGCAATTTTGGAGTTGTTATATTCCAGCGGCTTGCGGCTAGCGGAAATTCAAGGTCTAAGAATCAAGGACATTGATTTCAATCGTCAATTATTAAGAATTACCGGTAAGGGGAACAAAACTCGAGTGGTACCATTTGGTTCAAAAGCCAAAGACAGCTTAATGGAATGGCTGAAAATTTATCCGTTATGGAATGGTGATTTTGTCGCAGATGCGAATGTCTTTATTACCCAAAAAGGCCAGCCACTGGGCGCCCGTCAAATTGAAAACCGGGTCAAGTTTCAGGCACAGCGCGCCGGTGTAAATGTCGATCTGCATCCGCATTTATTAAGACATTGTTTTGCCAGTCACATGCTGTCAAATAGCGGAGATCTACGCGCCGTTCAGGAGATGCTGGGGCATAGCAATTTAAGCACCACACAAATTTATACCCATCTTGATTTTGACCGTCTGGCACAGATTTATGATCAAGCCCAT
The DNA here is from genome assembly GCF_024129495.1 of Acinetobacter sp. S4400-12. Classification (NCBI taxonomy): domain Bacteria; kingdom Pseudomonadati; phylum Pseudomonadota; class Gammaproteobacteria; order Moraxellales; family Moraxellaceae; genus Acinetobacter; species Acinetobacter sp. S4400-12. The sequence continues at coordinate 94,563 of NZ_JAMXYB010000005.1, forward strand.
CCTCGGGCTCAACTTAAAAAATCGGACAGTTTTTAAAAATTAAGAGAGCAAGCAGGCTTTGCCGGTTTATGGTTTGTTAATTCTGGCGACCTCCTTGTCATCTAATTTAAATCAGGGGGTGAAACAATAGGGCGTCTAGATAGCATTTGAACTATTGTCGCATAATAAAAAGTCAATTTATAAGGTATAAAAGCCTCCTATCAGTATAAAGTGGGTTTGCATGAATAATCGAAGGGAAGGAAATTATTAACTGCCCCCACTCGTCATGTAAATATTGGAAAGAAAAATATAGGCAAAGTAATGATTTTAGATATTTTAGAGAAATATGATCAATTAACTGCTGCACAAAAAGAAATTTTTGCAGGCTATGGCTTGCGTCAGGTCAAACACTTTGTAGAAATCAGTTTAGCCAAGATTGAACCTGTACTTCCAGAAAATACCGTGGTTCAAGGAGTCAATGCTGCCGGTAAAGTTCAGGCGGTAAATCCGGTTACACAACAATATTATCTGTGGATTTCAGACCTACAGTGGCAAGAAACAGCACAGCCCTCGGATCATATTGATTTGAAAGAAGACTTTATGGCCGTTTGGGAGGTTTTTAAACTGGCGCAATATGAATTGATTGACTTAAGCCATGTACATCGTGATTTCCTGGAAAGTCAGCCTGCTTAAGGCTATATAAAATATGTGGGGCTAGAGCGTGGTGTTTGTCCAAGGCAGGATGATCAAAATATTCCACAATATTCATATTTAAACGCTGCATTACGGCTTGTGACTTTATATTATTCACTGCAGTAAATGACACAACTTCGGCAAGATTTAAATGTTGAAATGCAAAGACGAGACAGGCAAGTGCCGCTTCAGTTGCATAGCCTTTTCCCCAATACGCCTGAGCCAGACGCCAGCCCACTTCAGTACAGGGAGAAAAACTGAATTGTTCCGGTTGATAATGTGAGCCGGTAAAACCAATAAATTGTCGGCTGCATTTTAATTCTAGTGCCCAAAATCCCCAACTCTGTCTTTCAATCAGTTGGTAGAATTTATCTGCCAAGGTATTGCTTTGCCTGGTATTCAGGCATTGTGGGAAATGGCGCATCACTTCCGGGTCTGCATTCATCTTGGCAAAAGCCGGATAGTCCGACGGATGCCATTGCCGCAGTAATAACCGTGTGGTCTCAATTTCAATAGGCATAAAATATTCCGGAGGTTTTTTACAAGGGAAAGAGAAGTATATTTGCTCATTTAACCCCGTCTACAGTTTGTAAGTAGTCGCTAATTCTGAACCCTCAGATTTTAAAATCAAACCCCCTGAATTCGGCATGCTTTGGGGATGAAAGAAGGGAGAAAGTACAAGAAAATTTAACCTGAATGGAGGAGAAATAGACATCAGAATAATACTTCATCGAAGATGAATGGTCAGTCAGAGAAAGCTATGTCTAAAATGACAAAAATATTAAGGCCAGAGAATTGATTGTTTTGTGGGCCAAAAGAGGTGGGCTGGATATTTTAGCAGCACTACATCAAAACTACTGATGGGATTAATCAAATAAAAAAATACTAAAAATCAAAGGTTAATTTTTATATAAAACTGGATGCAATCCCTTGTAATAAAAAGATACTTATTAATTGTGAACGCATCGTTCAAGGAAATTTATATATTTTTACAGCTCTTTCCTGAATTGTGACTTGACCGAAATGCCGTACGCATTGCAAGATAGGGCACCTAAAAAAATTTAAGTGAAGAGTTACAATAACTTTTCTCAACATTTACATTTGCTAAAACAGCCGAGGATTACATGAAGGCTCTTGTTGCTGTAAAACGTGTGGTTGATGCCAACGTTAAGGTTCGCGTTAAGCCGGACAACAGTGGTGTTGACTTAACAAACGTTAAAATGTCAATTAACCCATTCTGTGAAATCGCAGTGGAAGAAGCGGTTCGTTTAAAAGAAAAAGGAACTGTTTCAGAAATCGTTGTTGTGTCTATTGGTCCTAAAGAAGCGCAAGAACAAATCCGTTCTGCGATGGCGCTTGGCGCTGACCGCGGTATTCTGGTGGAAGCTGATGATAGTCAGCTGGGTGCACTGGAAATTGCCAAAATTCTAAAAGGTGTGGTTGACGCTGAACAACCGCAACTGATCCTTCTGGGTAAACAGGCAATTGATGACGACTCTAACCAGGTTGGTCAGATGCTGGGTGCGCTTATGGGTGCAGGCCAAGGTACATTCGCTTCAGAAGTGAAAGTTGAAGGCGATAAAGTACAAGTGACGCGTGAAATCGACGGTGGTCTACAAACTGTTGAATTATCACTTCCAGCGATCATTACCACTGACTTGCGTTTGAACGAGCCACGTTATGCAGCTCTGCCAAATATTATGAAAGCGCGTAAAAAGCCGCTGGATACCAAGTCTCCTGCAGATTTCGGTGTAACCGCTACAACTAAACTGAAAACAGTGAAAGTTGAGTCTCCTGCAGAGCGTAAAGCTGGCGTACAAGTGAAGTCTGTAGATGAGCTTGTAGAAAAATTGAAAAACGAAGCGAAAGTGATCTAATACAGAAGGATAAAAATCATGAGTATTTTAGTTATCGCTGAGCACGACAACAAAGCATTAAACGCTGCTACTTTAAACGTTGTTGCTGCGGCGCAAAAAATCGGTGGTGATATCACTGTATTGGTAGCGGGTTCTGGCGCGCAGGCAGTTGCTGATCAGGCTGCGAAAGTGGCTGGTGTAAGTAAAGTATTACTTGCTGATGACGCTACTTATGCAAACCAGCTGGCTGAAAACGTAGCGAAACTGGTTGCAGAACTAGGCAAAGGCTATAGCTATATTCTGGCTGCTTCTACGACAACTGGTAAAAATATTCTGCCACGCGCAGCTGCTTTATTAGATGTCAGCATGATTACTGACATCATTGCGGTTGACGGTCCTAAAACCTTCAAGCGCCCAATCTATGCAGGTAACGCGATTGCAACTGTAGAATCAGGCGAAGACATCGTACTGGGCACAGTTCGTGGTACTGCATTTGATGCTGTGGCAGCAGAGGGTGGTTCAGCTGCGGTTGAAGCTGCTGCGTCCCAAGGTGATGCCGGTATTTCTAAGTTTGTATCAGAAGAAATTGTGAAATCTGAGCGTCCAGAACTGACAGCTGCACGTATTGTGGTTTCAGGTGGTCGTGGTGTAGGTTCGGGTGAAAACTATCACGCGATTCTTGATCCACTGGCTGACAAGCTGGGTGCTGCTCAAGGTGCTTCACGTGCTGCGGTAGATGCTGGTTTTGTTCCTAATGACATGCAAGTGGGTCAAACAGGTAAAATTGTTGCACCTGAACTTTATATCGCTGTCGGTATCTCTGGGGCGATTCAGCATTTGGCAGGTATGAAGGAATCTAAAGTGATCGTTGCGATTAACAAGGATGAAGAAGCACCAATTAATGCAGTTGCTGACTACTGGTTAGTAGGTGATTTGAATACTGTTATTCCTGAATTGGTTTCTAAAATCTAATTCCTGAATCAGGTTTAAAAAAGACGCTCTTGTGTAAGCAGTTAAAGTAATACTTTACTGTTTTGCTCAAGGGCGTTTTTTATGGCCGGTGTTAAAGTTCGAGCGATGAGTGATTTTTGTACGTTACATTTCCAATAGGAGCAGTTCTAAGTTAAGGGCAGAGTAGGGCTATGCTCGTATTGTGTCTTTGCAATGTGTGATTAAAACACACAGGGCTATTATTCGTATAAAGCATTTATGATATTATTCGCCATCTTTTTTTAAGCTTTACCCTACTTTGTCGTTTGGGTAGGAGTAGTCTTTTGTTGGTCGATACCCGGCTTACGTGGCCGATTGTAGCCATTGCCATACTGTGTTTTTTATTTCCATTCTCTGCTGATCTGCAAGTACCATTACACGATGGTGAAATAGTTCGTTTTGTGGAAAATTTACAAGCCTTGTTATTGCTAATGTGTGCCATATTTAGCTATTTCTATATTCGGCCCTTAGATTTGCAAGACGGAAAAAAGCAGTTTTGGTTGTGGGCAGTCCTGTGGTGGTTGTTGCTGTTTGGGCGCAGCACCAGTTGGGGGCGAGATTATTTTCCTGAGGTTCCTAAGCCTTATTTTCGTGCAATTTCGATCATGTTGATTTCCCCTGTGGTATTTATGCTGTTTTCTGAGCATTTAAGAAAAGAAATTATTCGAAAGCTTAAGCATTTTATGCTGCCAGTATGGGCGCTAATATTGGCTTGCTCGGGCTTAATTATTTCAGATGCGATTGAGCATGAACGTGTCATTGATACATTATTTCTACGTGACATTCAGTATAAGGATTTGATGGAAGAGCTTTATGAGTTCCCCTTAATCCTAGGGTTATTTTTGATCAGCTTTCATTTGATGAAGCAAGATAAATCCGAATAAATATAACTGCTGCGTATGAAAGGTTTTTAAGCTCGCTTGATTTGAAATGTGAGCGATTTAGCCAATTCCTAGCATAAGATGATATGTGGCTATATTTCTATTTTTGTTTGGCGGTTTGTGTAAAAAATAATCACTAAATTTAAGTAAATTAACAAGATTAAGATTGAAGCTAAAGCACAAAATTAGCCAGGTTTATGCTATAATTTAGGGCTGTATTTTAGTTTTTAGCTCTGTCGTTTGAGTTAATAATTTTGCTGGATTTACGACATATAAATATAAGCCAAAGCTGGCTTATAGAATAAGGAGTATGCATGAGCGTATCGGAAATTAGACCGATTGCCATTGAGGATGAACTCAAGCACTCGTATTTAGACTATGCAATGAGCGTGATTGTTTCACGTGCCTTGCCGGATGTACGAGATGGTCTAAAACCTGTTCATCGTCGTGTGCTTTTCGCAATGCACGAATTGGGCAATGACTACAACAAAGCTTACAAAAAGTCTGCCCGTGTTGTAGGTGACGTCATCGGTAAATATCACCCGCATGGGGATTTAGCCGTTTATGAAACAATTGTACGCATGGCACAGGACTTCAGTTTACGTTACCAACTGGTAGATGGACAAGGGAACTTTGGTTCGATCGATGGCGATAGTGCTGCTGCGATGCGTTATACCGAAGTCCGCATGCGTAAGCTGACCCATGAATTACTGGCGGATCTTGAAAAAGATACCGTTGACTGGGAAGACAACTACGACGGCTCAGAACGTATTCCACAAGTGATGCCGACCCGTATTCCAAACCTGTTGGTCAATGGTGCTGCGGGGATTGCAGTTGGTATGGCAACCAATATGGCACCGCACAACATGACAGAAGTGGTGAATGCGTGTCTGGCCTATGCAGATAACCCGAATATCAGCATTGAAGGATTAATGGAGCATATTTCCGGTCCAGATTTCCCTACAGGCGGTATTATCTATGGTAAATCAGGGATTGTTGATGCTTACCGCACCGGTAAAGGCCGTTTGCATATCCGTGGTAAATACCATTTTGAGGAAGATCAGAAGTCTGGCCGTACCACCATTGTATTTACTGAAATTCCTTATCAGGTCAATAAAGCTAAAACCATTGAGCGTATTGCCGAGCTGGTTAAAGAGAAAAAACTCGAAGGAATTTCAGAACTTCGTGACGAATCAGATAAAGATGGGATGCGTATTGCGATTGACCTGAAGCGTGGTGAAAATGCTGAAGTCATCGTTAACAACCTGTTTCTGAATACCCAGCTGGAAAACTCGTTCAGCATTAATATGGTTTGCCTGGACAATGGCCAGCCAAAATTGATGAACCTGAAAGATATCGTTGCAGCGTTTATCCGTCACCGTCAGGAAGTTGTGACCCGCCGGACCATGTTCGAATTACGCAAGGCACGTGAACGTGGTCATATATTAGAAGGCCTGACAGTTGCGCTGGCAAATATTGATGCCATCATTGAAACCATCAAAACTTCTGCTAACCCTGCTGAAGCGCGTGAGCGTTTGCAAGCGGGTGAGTGGGCAGCAGGTGGTGTGGCAGCATTGCTTGAAAAGGCGGGCGCTGTTTCTGTACGTCCTGATGAAATTGAAGGCGAAGATCCAAACCGTCCATTTGGTATTGATGGTGATGTGTATCGTTTATCTCCGACTCAAGTCAACGCGATTATGGAATTGCGTTTACACCGTTTGACCGGTCTTGAGCAGGATAAACTTCAAGCTGAATATTCTGAAATCTTGGCTCAAATTGCTGAATATACTGCTATCTTAAATGACTTCAACTTATTGATGAATGTGATTAAAGAAGAGCTTGCGCTGGTGCTGCAACAATATGGCGATGCACGTAAGACAGATATTGTTGAGTCTCGTATCGACTTCTCGCGTGAAGATCTGATTCCAGAAGAGCAGATGGTATTGACTGTTTCCCAGTCAGGTTATGCAAAAACTCAGCCATTGTCTGATTATGCCGCACAACGTCGTGGTGGCCGCGGCAAGTCTGCTACTTCGATGAAAGAAGATGATTATATCCAACATCTGATTGTGACCTCGAGCCATGCTACGGTGCTTTGTTTTACTAATGTTGGTAAAGTTTATCGTCTGCGTGTGTTTGAAGTGCCGCAAGCCTCACGTGGTTCCAAAGGCCGTCCAATGGTCAACCTGTTACCACTGGAAGAGCATGAAACCATTACTGCGATTCTGCCAGTCATGGAAGCGCCGAAGAAATTCAAAGAGCGTCTGGCAGGCTTCCGTAGCTTTGTAAAAGCAAATATGGAACAGCTGCAGAAGAATGACATTATCGCCAAGCATTATGCGGGTCTGGAAGCAGCATTTGCAGAGCTTAAAGATGGAGATGACCTGTCTGATGCCTTGCGTGTTCAGCTGAAGGAGTTGGGCGTTGAGCTTTCTGCGACTGATCTGGATGATGAAGTTGTTGCTGAATTTGCAGAGCTGGCAGAAAACCTGCGTAAAAACTTCTATGTGTTTATGGCTACCGAGTACGGTACGATTAAACGTGTAGAACTGGAACAGTTCTCCAATGTCCGTTCAAATGGTCTGCGTGCGATTGAGCTGAATGGCGATGATACCCTGATTGGCGTGGCCATTACCGATGGCGAACAGCAGATCATGCTGTTCTCGAATGAAGGCAAGGCAATCCGTTTTGCAGAAACTGATGTTCGTGCCATGGGGCGTTCAGCCAAAGGTGTACGCGGTATGCGTGTAACCATCGGCGCTGCTCAGGTCGAAGATGCCGAAGATGCAGATGTCGAGTCTGATGATGACGAGGCGATTGAAACCAGCTTTATTAGCCGTATTGTATCACTGGTGGTCGTTCCAGAAACAGGTGAAGTGCTGTGTGCTTCTGCCAATGGTTATGGTAAACGTACCACAGTAGATGAATTCCCGACCAAGAAACGCGGCGGTAAAGGCGTAATTGCAATCAAGACGTCCGAGCGTAATGGTGAACTTGTAGGTGCAGTTGCGATTGATGCTTCTAAAGAGTTGATGCTGATTTCAGATGGCGGAACATTGGTACGGACTCGTGCATCCGAAGTTGCACAAACTGGCCGTAATGCTCAAGGGGTTCGTCTGATCCGTCTTGGTGAAGATGAAACACTGGTTGGTGTAGAAGCCATTGAAGCGGTTGAAGATGAAGAGTTGGATGTATTGGCAGATACTGAAAATACAGAGTCGACTGCGGATCTTGTGGCTGGTGAGCAAGATGCTGAACAGGCAGATGATAACGCTACAGTAAAAGAGTAAATTCTTCACTGAACAAGAGGACGCTGCGGCGTCCTTTTTCATACATCGACTAAAAAAAGGTGAATGATGAAAACCAGATTAATGCTACTGGCTACCCTGATCGGATTGCATGGCTGTACTCAAGAGGAGATTCCGAATCCTAGTCCGGCACAGGAACAGGCTGCGCAAGCTGCTTATAATGATTTGCGCGAGGGTAAATATGATGAATTTTTGACCCATCTTGAACCTCAGCTACAGGCAGAATTTAAAGATAACCAGAAGCTAATGAAGCGCTTTTCTCGCACGATTCCTCAAGAAGCTTATAAGACCAAAACTTTAATGAGCAAACGCATTGAAGAGGAAAAAGGAGTGACTCAATATAAGATCAGTTATGAAATTGCCTATCCCAAAAATCTGGTGCAATATGATGTCAGTTTTGATCAGCCTCATGGTAGCAGCAAAATTCGTAACTTTAATATTCAGGTTTTTGGTGAATAACGTTGTGTTGGATGGGTCTTAATGAAACACGGCTTAATTTAACTGTGTGGGCGTAGTCGATAATAGCCTAAGCCTATGCAGATCATGCCGACCACAAACAGATAAGCAAGCTTTCCTAGAATCAGATGAGTGGGCACGCCCATCTGATTCAGCTGGATAAACATTTGAACAATCTGTGTCGAAGGTAAAGCCTGTCCAATGAATTGCATCCAGACGGGCATTGCAGCGTGTGGCCAGGCAACTCCGGACAGCATAAAAAATGGAATGGAAGTGAAGACAATTACATGTCCGGCACGTTCCGGCATATCTAGAAAACTGGCGAACAGGATCGTGATGCCAATTATACAGAACACAAACACTGGTACAGCGAGTAGCATGCCCCAGAAATTGCCACCACGTGGATAGTCAAACAACCAGAAGGTAAAGCCAAACAGGTAATAACAGCCCAGACAACCAATCATCAAAATGGCCAGACCAATCCCGCCCAAGGTAGTTAGATTAAGTATCTGTTTATTTTCCCGGTACAGGGCAATTAGCATGCTAAGTCCCAGAAAAATTGTCTGATGAATAATCAGTGGTGCAACAGCTGGAAATACATAACTGCCATAGCCGGATAGGGGATTGAAAAGCGGAATCTGGTGAATAGACAGGGCAGGTGAGAAATGTGAAATTTCGCTAAAACGTTCAGTATATTCACTTAGAGTATTTTCAACGGAAGCCACTAGACCTAAGCCAATCTGTTTAGTAATCAGGAAATTGGCTGCACTCAGGTATAGCCCGATCCCCCCATTTTCCCCATGTAGAAGGGATTGTGAAAGATTGTCCGGTAATAACAAGATCCCGTCAGCTTTTTGAGATTCTACCCATTGCCTGGCTTCAGCAAAATTCCCGGTGACGGCTATGGTCTGTACATTCGGGCTTTGACTGACGTGACTGATAATGCTGCTGGTTAGGGCGCTTTGCTCTTCATCGACAATAATAATCGGCAAGGCTTCGGCCTGTTCAGCTTTGTAGGCGGTTGGATAGAAAAAGCTGTAAAATAGTACCGAGAGAATCAGCGTGGTAAAAATACTGCTATTGCTGACAATATCTTTAAAGGTTTTGCAGTAAGCCCTCCAGAGTGCTTTCATGTCGACACTCCTTTAGTGGTCTTCTTTAAAAAAATATAGGCCAGTCCGGCGTAAAGTAGTACATAGATTATCAGTATTAACATCGGTTGCAGTGAAATAGCTTGCGGACTGCCAATCACCCATTGCTCGGTTTGTAATTTGGCATAAGGTGTATAAGGAATAATATGGGCCCAGAACTGGGTAAACAGCGGGGCATTATTTAAGGGTAAAGTCACACCGGCAAAACTGAGCGATGAACCACCATAGACCGCGAGTAGACCAAAAGATTTGGTCAGGTCCTGTGTAGCGAGTACGACCGCGCTACTGATAAAGGCATAGGCGCTATAGAATAAGATTTGAGCCAATACAATCAGCCAGAATGAGCCGGCAATAAACCAGCCGCGGAACTCAACCATCCACAACATCCAGGCCCAGGTCCAGAGACAGAAGATCGTCACATAGACCAGATTCTTAGAGAGAAGGGCTGACCAGAGATTCTGTTTATTAACCCAATGATGAAAAGTATGCCGCCTGAGCTCCTGACCTACTGAAAAAGCCACACAGCAACACAAGAGCAAATGCAGAATCGCCGGAACCATATACGGTTCCAGATAAAACTCATAATTCAGCTGCGGGTTATAAAGTGGAGAAATTTTAATATTCGGTGTTGGTGCATTCAGATCAGGCAGAGTATTGCCCAGATACTGTTTTCCGGTAAATTCAGCCATTGCCTGTAGTGTACTGAGTAACATGGCTGAAGAAATGGTATTGCCGATACTGAAATAGCTCTGATTAAAGGCAATACTGATTTCGGCATCTTGTGCCTGGACCAGTCGCTGTTCGGCACCTGTAGGAATATGGATGTAGCCCCAGATTTTATTCTGGTTGAGCAGTTTTTCAACCTCAACGCTCTGATCAGAAACGCTATACACTCGCAGAGTAGAATTCAGAGATAAATGATCATAGATCTGAGTACTCAGGCTGCTTTGATCTTGGTCAATAATAGCAATCGGTAAATGATCAGGTTTGCCTTTGGCAAACATGCTGCTGAATAAAATTAAAATGCAGGCAGGGGCCAGCAAGACCAGTGCCAGGTCCCATTTTTCTCTATATAAATAGGCCAATTCACGCTGAATGCCGGCCCAGAATCCAGTTGCCATTTATTTCGGCTCTTGCAGTTTAAACAATACACTCATGCCGACTTTCAGCTCTGGAATTTTGGCGGCAGGCACGAGATGAACTTTAAAACTGCGCACATCATAACCGCCAGTTTGGCGGGTAGTCTTGATCGTGGCAAACTCACCTTCAGCACTGATACTTTTTACATTAAAGTTCGCGGTTTTATTAAGGGCCGGGATATAACCTTCGAGCTGCTTTTGTTCGTGTAAAGAAGCATATTGATCTTCACGGATATTCAGACTGACCCAGCGTTCTGCCGAAATCAGGCTGACCAGAGGTACAGCAGTTGCGACCAGCTCCGAAACATTGCCATAGGTTTTGGATACCGTGGCATCGATCGGTGCCAGTAATTCAGTTTCTGCCTCAAGGGCATTGGCTTCGGCCACCGCTGCCCGGGCGATGTCCACCTGTGCATCGGCTGAACTTTTTTGCTGCGGTGTACTGCCACGTTTGGCGCGGATATATTGCTGATAGGCCGCTTCAGTCATTTGTGTGGCCGACTGTGACGCTGCATACAGTTCATCGCGGCGCTGACGGGAAATCACTCCTTCTTTAAACAGGTTTGCCCCCCGCTGATAGGAGGTTTTTGCCAGCTGTTCTTGCGCTTTCAGTGATTGCCAGTTGGCCTGCAGAGAAGCAATATTTTCGTCCTGTGAACCGCGTTCTGCGGTGGATTGGAGGGCTAGGGCAGACTGCAAAGTGGCGAGTGCCTGCTGTTTTTTCGCTTCAATTTCAGGACTATGTAACTTAACCAGTACCTGGCCTTTCTTTACTTCATCACCTTCCTGTACATAGATCCTTTCAATCCGGCTTGGAACTTTGGTCGCAATCTGAACTGTTTCCGCTTCAACCCGGCCTTGCAGTTCGAGCGCTTTAGGTTGATAGGTCTTCCAGAGGCCAAATCCAATCAAAACCAGAATGACCAGAATCAAGCTGCCCAGCAGATATTTCTTGCCAGACTTTTTCTGTTGTGCTTCGGCAGGATTTTCTTCAGTTTGATTGTTGTGTGCTACTTTTGAAGCAGGTTCATTAACCGGAGGATCAAGCTTTTGCTCATCAGTCATATTTGGCTCCATCAACGAATATAGTGAGTATTGGCATGCTGCATATAGTCTGGAAACTCAGCAATAGAGCCATGACTTTGTAATAATGTGGCGAGGGAGATAACATACTTATAAGCATTTAATGCTGTCTCTGCCTTTAAGCTGCTCAGCATATTTTGTGCATCAATTACCTGAGTTGCAGTGCCGACATCTTCCTTAAAAGACAATTCTTGAATACGCAAGTTTTCCAGAGCTACTTTCATATTTTGTTGTAATAAAACATCGCTTTGCTGGGCACTGACTGCTTCACTAAACGATTTATAAATCAGGTTTTCAACTTCCTGCTGGGTACGTGCTGTCATCAGTTCGGCAGCATAACGTTTCAGTTCGGCAGCCTGAATATTCTTGTTTTTATCAATGCCGGAAAACAAGTTATAACGTGCTGCAACCCCAACAATCCAGTTTTGCTGTGCGTCCAGACTGTATTCGCCAAAGGCAAAGACATTTGGCTTTTGAGCTGCCTGCTGGGCTTTGACATTGGTTTTAGCCAGTTCGGTATCCAGTTTCATTTTTTTAATTAAAGGTGAATTCTGGCTAAAACTGCTGAGCAGGATATTTACATTTTGTGGTTCAGCCCGATTGACAAATAAAGGTGTGCTCAACTCGGTAATGGTATTGTCCCGCAATAAGTTGTTCAACTGGAACAGTGCAGCATTCAGATTGGCCTGAGTATTTTGCTGGGTTCGATCAGCATTATTACGCGCCACTTCAAACTGCATACGCTGCCCTCTGCTAATAAATCCCTGCTGTTCCATTTTCAGGGCATTGCGATAATGTTGTTGCATGGCATTTGAATTAAAACGCGCTGCCTCTAATAACTGCTTTTGCAGTTGTACACTAAAATAGGCCTGAATCAGTTCAAAACGCTGTGTATCTTGCTGTTGCTGATTGCTCAGTTCACTGCGTCCAGCCTGAATCGTGGCAACCTCTTTGGCACTGCGGGTCAGTCCACCGGTATAAAGTGGCATCATAACTGAAACACTAGGGCGGACCACTTGGTCTTCAAGCACTACATTGGTTGAATCTGGAAGTAAACCCACGCCATCCCGAATAGGTTGTTTCAGGCTTTCTTTAAGCGGGTCAGCGATACTCTGGTCTAAATTAAACTCATCAAGATTATTTTTAACCGCCCCTAAAGGAATGTCTAATTCATTGCGAAAGGCATAGGCCCGGACATTGAGGTCGATATGTGGTAATCCAATTCCTTTAATCGCTTCGGCTTCCAGTTTAGAAGCCTGCTCAAGGCTTTGAAAAGCCTGACCCGAATAAGAGCGCTGTAGCAATTGTCGTTCTGCATCCTGAAAGCTGATGTTTTGTGCATAGCTAAAACTGCCATACATCATGAATGCAAGCACACTAAAACCCCAGCAGACATATGGTTTATTTTTCTTCATGTTCATCAAGTTAGTGATGTAAAAGTCACATTAAATCAGTCTAGGCTGAATTATAAATCAAGTATTTGCAAGACAGGCGACAGTAAAGTTGTAGTATTGTTGTAATTGAAATCCATCCCGTTTAAATGATCTACTTTGATTGTTATCCTGATCGCGTCTAAACAAGCACAAATTGAAAAATTATACTATTTTTATTCCCAAACTTCCCCCGCTCCTAAAATACCTTCAGAGTTGAGTGCGGCCATATTTTATCCATATAACTTCTATGCAGTGAAATCATGAATTTAAAAACTAAAAATAGAAAAAATTCAAATTATCCTTTGAATCTAGATTGATTTTTTGACTGTATTTCACTTCCTGGATTGAAATAATTTTGTGCAAGGAAGGCTGATATATGGTTAAATGCCATCATTTTATTGTGTTTCACTCTGAAAGGAAAAATCATGCGCGCGTACAACTTCTGTGCTGGTCCTGCTGCATTACCTACTGCCGTTCTTGAAAAAGCTCAAGCTGAAATGCTGGACTGGCATGGTAAGGGGCTTTCGATCATGGAAATGAGTCACCGTAGTGCCGACTATGTTGCGGTGGCTGAAAAAGCAGAAGCTGATTTACGTAAGCTCATGAATATTCCTGAAAATTATAAAGTATTATTTTTGCAGGGTGGAGCATCCTTACAATTCTCGGCGATCCCTTTGAATTTGCTGGGTAAAAACAACAAAGCTGACTATATTCACACGGGGATCTGGTCTGAAAAAGCCCTGAAAGAAGCAAAGCGCTATGGTGATATTAATGTCGTTGAAGCTGGCACCCAGATTGAAGGTAAATATGCCATTAGCGCACAAAGCGAATGGACATTGTCTGATGACGCAGCTTATGTGCATTATGCCGACAATGAAACCATTGGCGGTCTGCAATTTGCGGATATTCCAGAAACAGATAAGCCACTGGTATGTGACTTCTCTTCAAGTATTCTGTCTGCGCCACTGGATGTGTCTAAATTTGGTCTGATTTATGCCGGTGCGCAAAAGAATATTGGTCCTGCCGGTTTAACGTTGGTGATTATCCGTGAAGACTTGCTGGATCAGGCAAAACCTGAGATTCCAAGCATCCTGAGATATGCGGATCAGGCTAAAAATGGCTCTATGGTCAATACTCCATCGACCTATGCGTGGTACCTGTCAGGTCTGGTATTTGAGTGGCTGCTAGAAAATGGCGGTGTAGAGGCTATACATAAAGTGAATATGGAAAAAGCAAACTTGCTTTATGGCTATATTGATGCCAGCGATTTTTATGCGAATCCGATTGCTAAGGCAAACCGTTCAATCATGAATGTGCCATTTACCTTGGCTCATCCAGAACTTGAAAAACAGTTCCTGAAAGAAGCTGAAGCCAATCATTTGTTGAATCTTGCCGGCCACCGTTCAGTTGGCGGTATGCGCGCCAGCATTTACAATGCTGTTCCTCTGGAAGGGGTGCAGGCATTGGTGAATTTTATGGATGACTTCGCTCAACGCAATGCTTAATGCCTGAAAAGCAGAAACCCGGTAATGGCCGGGTTTTTTTTGTGCAGCTATAGTTTAAAAAATAAAAGTATGAAGGATAAAACCACAGATCAGCATGCCCAGTGCAAAAAATACACATGACATCATATCGAGATCATAGCGGGAACCAAGTCGATGTTCGACTTGCTGTAAATTTTCTTCTTGCACGATTTTCATAGATATTTATAGTCCGATCTATTTATCGTAAATCATTATTTGTTGACCGTATTTTTATCATAAAAAATTGATTAAATAAAGAACATTCCGAGCTAAACTTGTTAAAGTTCGTATTATTTAAATAACCGAGTTTAATATCTAAAGATTTATTCTAAGTTTTTAATTTCATAATTTTTTTAATCTCAAAAGCTCAATTAAAAACAAATTCACAAGAACGCTTCATTGGGTTTAAAAGCTTTTATAAAACGAAGTAAAATAAAGCCGAAATTCATTATTTTCGCTTCAATCACCCCTTCAAAAATAATCGGAAAATAGAAAAAATTAAGTTAAAAATAACCAGGAGATATTCGGCTATAAGTGAATATCTCCTCTCTTTGCAAGTTATGCTGATTTTTTATAGATACTGGCCTGAATCCAGAGATTGCCTCGAATATACTGTCCGATTTCAAAATCCTTATATTCGGTATTGCGAGTAGCAATCCGGATGAGGGTGGCGGGCTGGCCTTCATCATGAAGCAGGGTGACATCGTATAAAGTATAGTTCTGAGCCATAAATTGCATGGTGGTTTTGCCGACAATATTGCCCTGGAACCAGGCTTCATCTTCCTGCCCCAAGGTTTCGCCGTAGAGATAAGCCACCATTTTGGAAAAATCGACAGTGACGGGTTCTTTATCTTCTTCGGTTTTGGGTTCCCATGCATCAATCTGTTCCTGCAAATTCTCAGGAGCCACACCGTTATTGGCCGCCAGAATATCATTTAGGGCACGGTGATGTTTAATGGATGCCGGATCATCCACCACCAGATGTTCATGATCACCGACGGCTTCAAGCTCATAAGCCCAGGCATTCAGGTTGACGATATAAGACTGGTCTTTTTCATAATGCTGTCGATTAACGCTATACAGGTTGTCGAAAGCATAAATAATACTGTTGGCACCAAGATTCAGGCAAAGCACAGCTTGGGTATTGGATTTGCAGGAAATAATCCGGTCAATACTGGCTTTGATCTGATACGGGCTTTCAAAACATGGAAATGCGGTTTTTACAGCCTGAGGCTTGTTGTTTTCTACCGCAATCACCTGACTCAACTGCACCGCAGCTTTGCTAGGTCCCTGAATCAGCCAGGTCGTTTCATCCATTTCACCTTCTTGCGTACACAGGCCCATGGGCATAACAGGCGCGTCAAGAGCTTGGCCTAACCATTGGGGAACATCTGTGCCTGGATTTTCGGTCAGCAAGGTCCAATGCTCGACATGACTACCGAAATTCTGATCATCAATGGTAATGATCTCTGGGCTATTCTGTTTTTTCATATACACAATTGATCTTGGATGACTTATTTATGTTAATCGAGGGTTATTACGATTTTTCAAGTCAATTGAATGAATTTTAAAATTAAAATGTAAATCGGATGAAATCTATTTTTTCTTGAAGGCCAGCTGTACAAGGATTCCAGCCTTGGTTTTCTGCATAGAAAAAGCCAGAACCATACTTTTAATCTTCAACCTTGAGCGGATGATTTGCTACACTAATCGGGATTTCTCCCTTTATGGAAAGCTTTGTGTTGCCATTTAAACTTTGGGTCGATGCCGATGCATTGCCTCGTATCCTGAAAGATGTGATTATCCGCGCTTCAGATCGCTACCAGCTGGAAGTGACTTTTGTAGCCAATCAGCCTATAGGAATTACGCCTTCAGTACGGATTAACTCGATTCAGGCCATGAGCGGAGCAGATGCGGCGGATCAGGAAATTGTGGATCGTATGAAAGCGCATGATATTGTAGTTACCCAAGATATTCCTTTGGCTGCAGAGGTGATAGAGAAGGGCGGAATTGCCATTCATCCACGCGGGGAAATCTATACTGAAGCCAATGTGAAGGCACGTCTGCATTTACGTGATTTTATGGATACCTTGCGTGGCGCAGGGGTGCAGACGGGTGGCCCACCCCCCATTTCTGAACGGGATAAGCGTGAATTTTCCAGTTCATTAGACCAAACCATTCAAAAGCAGAAACGTAAAACTTCCGTTCTCTAAGAGCTTTATTCCATGCCTATACAAACCAATATGATTGTGACCTATGCCTTATTGGTTTTTATCTGGGCAACAACACCGCTGGCAATTGTCTGGAGTGTCACAGACCTGCATCCACTTTGGGCGTTGGCCTTGCGCTTTTTCTTGGCCTTACCATTTGCTTTTGTACTGCTGTGGATATTTAAAAGCCGATTTTCTCTAGACCGGATTTCCCTGCATAGTTATCTGGCCGGGGCATGCAGCTTTATTGGCTCACAGGTTTTTACCTATCTGGCGACGGGCTATTTAAGCTCTGGGATTATCGCGCTGATGTTCGGGCTGTCTCCGATTATTGCCGGCCTGATTGGTCGTTTTGTGTTTCAGCTCAAACTTTATCCTTCACAGTGGTTAGGTATGGCGATTGCCCTGTTGGGACTTGGTATTATTTGTATTGGCGGTAAAGACCAGCATATTCAGCCTGTGGGTATTGGGCTGATGTTGCTCAGTGTGGTTGTTTATTGTGCTTCCATGTTCTGGGTGAAGCAGATCAATGCACCACTTGAGCCAATGACGCAGGCGGCCGGTTCGATTGCAGTTTCGGCACTACTGGCTGGTGCTATGTTGCCTTTTATCTGGCAATTTGCACCAACCGAAATCCCCCAGGCCAAATCCCTTATCGGGCTCAGTTATACGGTGATTATGGCCTCACTGGTCGCTATGTTCTGCTACTTTAAACTGGTACAAAAAATTAAGGCAACCACACTCTCTTTAACGACAGTGGTCACCCCGATGTTTGCCCTGTTTGTCGGCGTGATATTGAATGATGAAAAATTATCGTTTATGGCGCTGGTAGGCGTGGTTATTTTACTGTTAGGTTTACTGGTTTATTTTTCTAAAGCGATTAAGGCAAGTTATTCTGCTCGCCTTCCGGAAGACTTTTGAGATTTACATTTTACTGACTGAAATTGCTTTTGACCGACTCACCCAGCTTGACGCGATCCTGCGGATGTAAGGTAATAAAATAAGCTCCCGTCCGGTATTTGCCATTTTCTTCTTCACGGCTATAGGCCACCTGTGCGGTTGCCGCGATATGGAAGAAGTTCTCAGGATGGCTTAAGGTCACATGTAAATAAGTGCCTTCATTGATCAGATGGTTGCTAAAGAAGCTAAAACCGGTCTCCGAAAAGTTGACCTGTTCCGGTATAGGCAACAGGCTTTGTACAATGGCATCGTATAAAGAGCCAGTAATAAGGTTTAATTTTTGATTAAATAAGGATAAGATTCGAGAAATTTGTTGATCTTTTTCAGACAATTGTTCTAATTCGTAGTTAACAGCATGATCAAATTGATCTAACTCGGCAAGTAGTAGAAAATAGCGAGGCAAGACAAAATTAGAGTCATAAGGGTCATTTAAGGCAACATCATCGGAAATAATCTGATAATTGATTCGTAAGGCAGCATCGATTCGAGACATGACGCGTCTTTCCGCGAATCCGCTTGGATGCTGGAGATTTTCCATAATTTATTACCTCGGACTAGATGGTATGTTCAAACCAATCTCGCTGTATATAGGGTTGAAATATACTCGCGCACGGCGTAGTAACCACTTTATTTCTTTTATTGCACTGGTCTCAATGATCGGTCTCACACTCGGTGTAGCCGTCCTCATTACAGTGTTATCTGTGATGAATGGTTTTGATCGCGAGCTAAAAAACCGTGTCTTGGGAATGATACCTCAAGCAACTGTTTCTTCAACACAAATCTTAACAAATTGGCCTGAACTTGCAAACAAAATTGAACAGCATGAGCATGTTCAGGGGGTAGCACCATTTACCCAGTTACAAGGGATGCTGACCGCTCAGGGACAGGTCGCCGGAATTATGGTGACCGGGATTGAACCAGAATATGAAAAGAAGGTTTCGATCATTCAAAACCATATGGTTGAGGGCAGTATTGATCAGCTGAAAAAGGGTGAATTCGGGATTGTTTTAGGTAAGCAGATGGCCGATGCCATGGGGGTTGGCCTGAATGACAACATTACCCTGGTTTTACCTGAAGCCACACCTTCGCCGGCAGGAGTGGTGCCACGCTTTAAGCGTTTCAAGGTGGTTGGCCTTTTTAGTATTGGTGCCGAAGTAGACTCGATGATGGGCTATATCGCCCTGAATGATGCCTCGACCTTACTGCGTTTGCCAGATGGCGCGCAGGGGATACGCATGAAGCTGGATGATATTTTCGTTGCTCCGCAAGTATCGCAGGAAATTGCACGTGATTTGCCAGCTAATTTCTATGCCTCTGACTGGACCTATACCCACGGCAATCTATTCAGCGCGATCCAGATGGAAAAAGCCATGGTCAGTTTGCTTCTCTTTCTGATCGTTCTGGTGGCAGCTTTTAATATTGTGTCATCGCTGGTCATGGTGGTGACTGACAAGAAATCAGACATTGCGATTTTGCGGACCTTAGGTGCTTCACCTGCCACAATTACCAAAATCTTTATGGTGCAAGGTACCGTGATTGGAGTCATTGGTACGTGTGCTGGGGCAATTCTGGGCATTATTAGTGCGACCAGTATCAGCAGTTTTATTGGCTGGTTAAATACTGCATTCGGTTTAAATATGTTTGATGCTTACTTTATTAACTATTTACCTTCTTATCTGCGCTGGCAAGATGTGGTTGTAATTGTCGGTCTGTCACTGGCGCTAAGCTTTGTTGCTACCATTTATCCGGCTTTGCGAGCAGCGAAAATTCAACCGGCAGAGGCATTGCGCTATGAGTAATCTGATTTTAGATGCCCAGAGTATTCAGAAGTCTTTTACAGATGGAAAATCGACTGTTGAAGTAATTAAGGGAATTTCATTGCAGGTCCAAGCTGGTGAATTTGTGTCAATTGTTGGCTCCAGTGGCTCCGGTAAAAGTACCTTATTGCATGTGCTGGGCGGGCTTGATCGCCCGACAGCCGGGCAGGTGATGGTCAATGGTCGCCGCTTTGATAATCTGTCCGAGGCAGAGCGCGGCTATATGCGAAATGAACATCTGGGCTTTGTTTACCAGTTTCATCATCTTCTTCCAGAGTTTACTGCATTGGAAAATGTGGCCATGCCCTTGATGCTACGCAAAGGAACCAGCTTTAAGGAAGCCAAACAGCAGGCTGAATATCTGCTGGAACGTGTCGGACTGTCTCATCGCCTGACGCATCAGCCTGGGGAGCTGTCAGGCGGGGAGCGCCAGCGTGTAGCATTGGCACGGGCTGTGGTGACTAAACCCAAGCTGCTGATGGCCGATGAACCGACTGGCAACCTAGATCGTAAAACAGCGGAAAAAATATTTGAACTGCTGACAGAGCTGCGTCGTGAATTTAATATGGCGATGCTGATCGTTACCCATGATGAACAGCTGGCACATGCAGCAGACCGAATTTTACATATGCAGGATGGTCTGTGGCTGGAGAACTAAATTACAAGAAAAATCTTCTTTAATTGAAGCCCACTCCGGTGGGCTTTATGATGGCCTGAAAATAATAACAAGATAGAATAATTCATGTTGCAGTGGCTGTGTGTGGGCTGGATTGCAGGTCTGGCCTTTATGGGAAAAAATATTCTGAATATTCAGCTGAGTACTTCACTCATTATGCTGATTGCGGCATTTTGCTACCTGGGCTGCTCTATATTTAACTCGCTTTTGAATACACCGCTACGACGCTTTGTTATCGTGTGCCTGATGAGTATCATCGGCATGATGTTGGGGCAGGGCTATGCCAATCAGCAGCTTAGTCAGCGCCTCCTGAATGTTGAGCATAAAGTTCAGCAGAAAAAAGTTGTGGTCTATATCAAAAACCTGAATAAGCTGGGAAGCAGCTCGATTCAGCAGCCTTTAGAAGTACTGATAACGCAAGGCGACGCTATAAAATGGATGGGGTTTTTAGCGCCATCTTCTCTAAAGAAAGCTGTGGATACTCAGAACACTCATGGCTCTACGCTTGAGTTGGGGCGTTATTATCTGTTGCAGGGAGAAGTTCGACCCACCCACAGTTATGCAACACCGGGAGCTTTTGATGCAGAAAAGTGGGCTTTAGAGCAGAATGTGATGGCTGGTTTTCGGATCCAGAATATTCAGCAACTCGATCCTGCTGCTGTGTATGCACTGGGTTATGGCAGGCATCTTCGGCAACAAAAAACATTCCAATCGCGCTTTTTACTCTGGGTGGAAAAGCAGCGACTGCAATTAAGAGTATTTATCCTTAGACAGCCTGTGCAAAATAAAGGCTTGTTACTGGCCTTGTTAACGGGCGATGAAAGTTTACTGGAATCCGCCACACAAGAGCAGTTCCGGCGTTTTGGGATGAGTCACCTATTGGCTATCTCTGGCCCGCATGTGCTGATTTTTGCCTTGATGTGCTGTTCAGCTTTGCAGTGGATGGTGTCAAGATATTCACCTCGGCTTTATTTGCGTTGGCCGCGTCAGTATTTTTTAAGTGTGCCTTTCCTGCTTTGTGTTTTACTTTATTGTGCCTTTGTGGGCTTTGAAGTGCCCGCAATGCGAACCATGCTGATCTGTGTGCTTGGAATCATCACGATGATCTTGAGACAGCAAGTCCAAGCTTTAAAACTGCTGATTTTAAGTGCGGCCTTATTACTCTTATTTGACCCTTTCAGTATTTTATCGGCCGCGTTTTGGCTGTCTTATGGCGCCTGTTTTGTCTTGCTCAGGATTTACCAGACGATTCAGCAACAACCGCGTGAACTCCAGCCCAGTACCTGGCAGCGCCTGTCTCTGGCAGGCAAAGTGCTGGTGGAATCTCAATGGAAGATTTTTCTGGCCTTATTCCCTTTAATGATGCTGTTCTTTAAGCAGCTTGCCTGGATTACTCCCTTTAGTAATCTTGTCGCCATTCCGTGGATTGGCCTGTTGATTGTTCCTCTGGATATTCTGGCTGCGGTAGTGTTTTTTATTGCAGAGCCATTTTCAAGCGTGCTGTTTCAACTGAATGATCTTCTCTTACAAATACTGCTGGCCTTTTTGAATGTACTGGATTACTGGTTCAAGCCGCAGCTCATTCCATTCGCCATGAATATCTGGATGATCGGCCTAGTGATATTGGCCCTTCTGATTGTCTTTATGCCAAGAGGTGTGTTACCCAAATCCTGGGCTGCCTTAAGTTGTGTACCGCTTTGCATTCCACAGTTTTATGCTGCACCTTTTCAATTATCGATACTTGATGTGGGGCAAGGGCAGGCGATTTTCATCCGGAATGGTCAGCACAGTATGATGGTGGATATGGGCGGATATTATGATGAAGAAAAATTTAGTGTGGGCCGGCAAATTATTATGCCTTTTTTATCGGTGCAAGGCGTAGCTCAGCTTGATCAACTGATATTGACCCATCTGGACCAGGATCATAGCGGAGCGTATTACAGTATTAAAAATCAGCTTAAAGTCAAAGAAGTTTATGCCAACGAGACCCTTAAGGGTGATCAGTCTGTCCCATTTCAGTATTGCCATGCAGGTATGCAATGGCAATGGAGACAGCAAGTTAAGTTCACTGTTCTATCTCCTCCAATTCAGCATCTTTCACAAGCTGGTGTAAATAAAAATGAAAATTCATGCGTATTACATATCGAAATACAGGGTGGGACACCGTATCAAAATTTCTTGCTCATGGGTGATGCGGGATGGCAAACAGAATTCTATCTGCTGCAGCATTATCCGGCGCTTAAAGTGGATGTGCTTGTGTTGGGACATCATGGAAGCAAGCATAGTTCAGCCTATGAATTTCTGAAACATTACCAGCCTAAACTTGCGATTGCTTCTGCGGGGCGTTTTAATCGTTATGGGCATCCCAGTCGTATGACCCAAGCTCGATTGGACGCCCTGGAGATTCCTCTGATTACGACTATTGAAAAAGGCACAATTGAATTTTCAAAACAGGAGCAGAATATGTTAGTACACGCCTACCGTGACAAATTTTCCTGGCTTAAGCGGAATTAAACCCAGATTTAAATAGGTGCAATAAATTTATTTTGTTGTTGAGCTGCTGTTCTGATCTGCTGGACTTTGGCCAAGGCTTGTTGATGCTCCATGGTATACAATCCGCGTAATTCTGGATTGGCCTTGAAGCGTTTATAACTCCAGTGATAATGCTCAGGATAGCGCCGTATCAGGTTTTCAAGAGTTTTAAAAATGACTTGTGTCCCATAATTTGCATCATTTTCATAGATCTGCTCGTCCATCGCTTCGATATGCATATCAAAGCCGCCATTGTCATTACGTAAAGCGTATAAAAACAAGGCTTCGGCTTTGGTTTTTTGAATAAGCTTGGCACTTAAATTGCTGGTAGCGAGCGGGATACCAAAATAAGGCAGATATTCCCCCCCGATACTTGGGGTATGATCCGGCAGAATAACAGTCGTCCCTCCTTGTCTAAGTGCCTTAAAGATTTGACGGACACCGGAGTCATTGGTCGGAACCAGATGGGCTTTTTCACGGCTACGTGCCAGATGTACAAAACGATCAACAGCTGGATTTTTAACTGGCTTATACATGATGGTCATTTGGGTATACTGGGCAAAATAGGCATTCATAATTTCCCAAGTCCCAAAATGCGGCACAATTAACACAAGTCCCTTATTTTCAGCTAAAGCCTGCTGAAAGATGTCTTGACCATGAACCTGATGGATGCGGGACAGGTTTTTTTCGTTACTGGAACCCCAAATACTAAAGAACTCAAAATAAGACATCAGTTCATTACGGATGGCTGCGCGGGTAATTTGTTCCCGTTGCTCCTTGGAAAGCTCAGGCAAGCTGACTTCCAGATTTAATCGAATAGTATTGGAAGTTTTTGAAATTTTTAAAATATTGACCAAACCAGCCAGAGCCTGCGCAATCCAACGTGAAAATTGAATCGGCTGACGGCTAACAAACTTTAATACACTATAAGCAATATTCTGCGAGCTTCGTTCAGTCATTGAGTGTTAATAGGTAAAATGAAAGAAAATAAAATTTATTATAGGCGAAAACGTTTTGTTTAGACAGAATTACCTCATTCAGTGTATATAATGGGTTCAAGATAAATCAATTTATTGGGTTGTTTATGTCCGATTGGCCACCAAAACCTGAAAACCAAATACAACAGTCGCCACAGCCAGTGCAACCCACTGGTCCGGAATGGAAGCTGCTGGAGAAAGCAGTTTTAGCTTCTGTAGAAGAACAGCGCCGTGCCCGTCGCTGGGGAATTTTTTTCAAATTTTTAACTTTTGCTTATCTGCTGATTATTATTTTAGCACTCGGTAAAAGTTGTAGTGTAGCTTCTTCTGAGGCCGGCTCAAGCGCAAGTGTGCATCTTGCAGTGGTCGACATTGTGGGCACGATTGCTGCTGACAAACAGAGTGTAAATAGCAACAATACGATTAAATCACTTAAAAAAGCCTATGAAAATAAACAGAGTAAGGCGGTGGTGCTGAATATTAACTCGCCAGGCGGTTCACCGGTGCAATCGGATGAAATCTGGCAGGAAATCCAGTATCTGAAAAAGCAGCATCCGGAGAAAAAACTGTATGCAGTGATTGGAGATACCGGTGCATCTGGTGCGTATTATATTGCTTCGGCAGCCGATGAAATCATTGTGAATCCATCCAGTCTGGTGGGTTCAATTGGGGTAATTATGCCAAATTATGGCTTAAATGGTCTGTTACATAAAATGGGAGTTGAAGACCGCACCATGACCTCTGGTGAAAATAAAGCCTTGCTCTCCATGACTCAGCCGGTAGATCCTGAACAAAAAGCACATGTACAGGGTGTGCTGGATAATGTGCATAGTCATTTTATTCAGGCGGTAAAACAGGGCCGGGGCGACAAGCTGAAATCAACTGATCCTGCCATATTCTCTGGTTTGTTCTGGACGGGTGAGCAGGCAGTAAAACTCGGTATTGCAGATCGTGTTGGTAGTCTGAACACGTTAAAACGTGAATTGAAAACAGATAAAGCCTTGAACTATACCATCGAATATAGTCCATTTGAGTCAGTGCTTGGCCGTATGGGATCATCAATCGGTGAAGGAATTGCCACTTCGGTTGCCCAGAAACTCCAGTCAGAAAATCATACATCGCTGCAATGAAGCCTTTAATCCATTTTGCGCACGCCAATGGCGTGCCCTCCAAAGTCTATCAAAAGCTGTTCGATGCACTGCAACCGGACTTCGATATTATTTATGTTCAGGCTCTAGGTCCAGATAAACGTTATCCGGTAGACAATCACTGGCGGGGCCTGACTCAGCAAGTGACTGATAGTATTGTACGTCAGGCACATGGCAGGCCAGTGATCGGTTTAGGCCATTCTTTGGGTGCAGTATTGAGTTTTCAGGCAGCCTTAACACGTCCGGAACTGTTTTCTCAAGTGATTATGCTGGATCCACCCTTGATGATGGGGAAAGAAGTATTGGCATTACATGCTGCAAAAATACTGCGTTTAAAGGCGCTGGATCAAATGTCACCGGCTGGTTTATCCAAACGCCGTCGTGATCATTGGGACTCGCGTGAACAGGCGGCTGAGCTACTTCGTCCCAAAGGTTTTTATCGAGATTTTGATGCAGACTGTTTTCAGGCATATATTGATCATGGTCTTAGTACTGATCCAGTGCGGGGCGGTGTAGAGCTTACTATTCCGAAGATGGATGAAGTCGAGATCTTCAGGACCAATCCATCACTTTGGTGGCTGCCTCAGTCTAAACCTCAAGTTCCGGTGAAAGTGCTGGTGGCTGAAAAAGGCCCTTTTCTCGAGCGTCGATTCCCTCAACAGATTGAGAAAAAATTCGGTATTCCCTTTGAGATATTCCCCGGCGGACATATGTTTCCTCTGGAGCAGCCTTTAAAAGTAGCAGAGAAAGTCAGACAGCTCATCCAGGGATAAGCTGGAATAATTTATCAGCTGGTTTTTCTAACAGAATAAATAAAAAACGCCTTCGAAAAGGCATTTTTTATTTATTTGAAATTTTAAAACTTGCAGAATTGAACCGGTTCATGCATCAATTTACCCTGGTAATAGACCCCAGTATCAGCAGGCTGAAGGGTTCCGCTACAGATCCATTCCACCACTTGTGGGTAGATCAGATGTTCCAGCTTATGAACTCGCTCTGCCAAGGTTGTTGCAGTGTCCTGATGACTGACTTTAAGTACACCTTGAGCCAGTGCCTGACCGGCATCTAGCTCGGCAGTCACATAATGCACAGTACAGCCATGCAATACGTCTCCGGTATTTAATACACGTTGATGCGTATGCATACCTTTGTAATACGGTAAGAGAGAAGGGTGAATGTTCAGCATTTTCCCTTCCCAGGCTTTTACAAATTTTTTACTTAAAATTCGCATAAAGCCTGCAAGTACGATCAGGTCCGCATCCCAGTCCAGAAGCTGCTGATGCATAACATCATCAAATGCTTCACGGCTTGGATACTGCTGGTGTTCAATCACCGCAGTTGCAATTTTTGCTTGTTGTGCACGCGTTAAGGCATATGCTTCAGGTTTGTTGGAAAGTACCCCGACAATTTTCCCTGACAGATCTGCATCAATCAGGGCTTGCAGGTTTGATCCATTGCCTGAAACAAGAACAGCGATTTTAATCATCTAGGGCTTAAGCGAAAACTACACGAATTTTTTCGTCAGCGTCTGCAACAGACTCAGCATTTTCGACAATATGACCCATTGCCCATGCTTTTTCGCCGAAGCTATTTAGAAGCTCTATGGTTTGATCTGCAGCAGCTGCATCAACAACCAGTACCATACCAACACCACAGTTGAATGTGCGGTACATTTCAAACTGTTCTACACCACCTTCGCGTTGTAACAGTTTGAACAGCTCTGGCCATTCCCATGACGATTCATTCACTACCGCTTGTGCACCATTTGGCAATACGCGTGGCAGGTTACCTGGTAAACCACCACCGGTAATGTGTGCCATTGCATGCACATCAACGTGTTTTAACAGTTCAAGAATAGATTTTACATAGATACGGGTTGGTTCCATTGCCACATCGGCAAGTGGACGGCCATCTACGATTTGATTCAGATCAACATTTTTTACGTCAAGAATTTTACGAAGCAGAGAGTAACCATTTGAATGGGCGCCTGAAGAAGCCACACCAATCAATACATCACCCGCTTTTACTTTTGAGCCATCAATAATTTTGCTTTGCTCAACCACACCCACACAGAAACCTGCAAGATCGTAATCTTCACCTTCATACATGCCTGGCATTTCAGCAGTTTCACCGCCTACCAATGCACAGCCAGCAAGTTCACAGCCTTTACCGATACCAGTGACGACATTGGCAGCAACATCGACATTCAACTGGCCAGTGGCATAATAATCAAGGAAAAACAGTGGCTCTGCGCCACATACCAGAAGATCGTTTACACACATGGCCACCAGATCTTGACCAATCGTGTCATGACGGTTCAAGTTCAGGGCTAAACGTAATTTTGTACCAACACCATCTGTGCCAGATACGAGAACAGGTTCTTCATAACCTTTAGGGATTTTACAAAGTGCACCAAAGCCGCCTAGACCGCCCATCACTTCAGGACGGGAAGTACGCTTTGCGACAGTTTTGATTCGGTCGACTAACGCGTCGCCCGCTTCAATATCGACACCTGCATCTTTGTAGCTTAAACCAGTGTTTGGGGTAGAAGTTGAGTTGCTCATAATGAAGTCTCCGCATTCGCGGCAGGGATTATAACCCGAATATGCAAAACTCTTATGGTATTTGTGGCTTAAAATGCTATCTTTGTGGAAATATTTTACTTTTTATAATGATTAATAGAGAAAAGGTCAAAATTTATGATAGATCGCACATTGCGTCGCGTGTTTATCCTAGCTGCGATAGCTTTATTGCTGTGGATGTTGTATTTACTGAAACCTGTTGTTATTCCATTTGTTGCGGCATTTTTGATAGCCTATCTGTTAAGTCCGCTGGTCGATAAGTTTCATGATGCCGGACTACCGCGCTGGCTTTCAATCAGTATCGTGTTTATTGGAATTGGTATCCTGGTGACCCTGGCCATTTGGTATCTGATTCCATTAATCTGGCAGCAGCTGATGTATGCACGTGACAACATCCCGGCGATAATTGGATGGATCAATTCAAGCTTTTTACCCTGGTTGTCGAATACCTTTAATATGGTTGAAATGGAAGTCGATACGAACCAGATTTCCACTGTGGTCATGGACTATGTACAGACCCATTATAGTGCAGATAGTATCCAGGCCTTTGTACTGCGTTTGGCCCAATCCGGGATTAACTTTTTACAGATTGGCGGGATGATTGTTCTGATTCCTATTATTGCTTTCTATTTCTTGCTGGATTGGGACCGTATGCTGGAAAGCTTGCGTCGCTTGATCCCGCGTCCTTATGAAAAAAGTACCTTGAAGATCGTATCTGAGTGTCATAATGTTTTGGGTGCTTTTGTCAAAGGACAGTTCCTGGTCATGGTTTTATTAGGAATTGTTTATGCAGTCGGCTTGCAACTGATTGGACTTGAAGTGGGCCTGATTATTGGCATGGTGGCAGGTCTGGCCAGTATTATTCCTTATCTGGGTTTTGCTGTCGGGATCATTGCAGCGGTGGTCGCGACCTTCTTGCAGTTTGGGATTGACTGGTGGCAGCTGGTCTTGGTCGGTGTGGTATTTATGGTGGGGCAGGCCGTAGAGGGGTATGTGCTACAGCCTTTCTTGCTCGGGGATAAAATTGGTTTATCGCCAGTTGCTGTGGTGTTTGCGGTACTGGCAGGCGCACAACTGGCCGGTTTTCTGGGGATGCTGATCGCCTTGCCGGTTGCTGCTGTAATTGTGGTGTTATTGCGACATATACGGGAGTATTATGAGCATACGGATTTTTATGGTTATAAAACCCGGGTGATCAGAGATACTTCGACAGGGTCGATCAGTGTTGAGACTGCAGACGTAGACGTTGATATTGAAATGAAAAAGCCAGAAGCAAAATCACTGCAGGCTGATGAAAAATCCAGTAAGATGGATGCCTCTTTTAATAAAGACTCATAAGGCCATTAATATTATATGCGTCAATTGCAGTTAGATATAGAACCTCAACTCGATGCCCGAATCAGTGATTTTTCGGGTCCGGGCTGGGGGCATGTCATTGATGCCATTCGACAGTTACATGCTGGATTAATTAACCGTTTTTATGTATATGGTGGGGCAGGTACAGGTAAAAGCCATTTACTGTCTGCGATTTGTGATTCTTATCTGGAGATCGGTAAGTCGGCCATTCAAGTTTCTTTATTAGAGCTGCTAGATGCACCCACTGAAGCCATTACCTCTCTGGACCGTTTTGATCTGATTGCGCTGGATGATATTGAAGCCATCAGTGGCGTACCGCATTGGCAACGCGCCGTTTTTCATTTGATTAATTATAATAATGAAGGGGGCGGTCAGCTGGTGTTTTCATCGCGTTTCGCGCCTATTGAATTAAAACTGGAACTACCAGACCTACAGTCTCGTCTGACCCAGGCGGTCAGTGTTCGAGTACCCAATGGTAGTCTGTATGCTGACCGTTATGCGCTGGTCTCTTCGGTTCTGGATCGTCGCGGGATACATCTCGATCCACAAATTTTTGATTATTTACTTAACTACGGATCTCATCAAACCTCGGTATTATTACAGACCCTGGAGCAGATTATCCAGCTATTAAAAGGAGAAAAGTTAAAGGTAAGTCATGCCAATTTAAGACAGATTTATGCATTAATTGACGAATATCGATAAGTTATAAAAAATCTTGAGTAATTACTCAGTCTATGCCAAAGTAAGGCAAAATTATTCGCTGTTGCACGGATTATGCAACTCTAGAAAAAAAACAAATAAATAAAAAACTAAGGAGAAGGTTATGCTCAAGAGGGGCATAGGCGTGGCTTTGCTATGTATAGCAGGGCAGGCATATGGTGCAGATATTGTTGTAACCACTACAGAAGATATTGAAAAAGACGACAAGGAATGTTCCCTTCGAGAAGCCATTGAATATATTAACCGAGAGGCAGGCAAAGAAGGCTACCTGGGATGTGGAGGAGAGAACTCTACAACCACCATTTTATTAAAAGCAAACAACACCTATGTCCTGAATAAGCACATTCCGGTTAAAAAATCCCTAGTCATTCGATCTGTTGCTGAAAATGATGGAAACTGGAGCTCTACCGAGCAGGTGCGGGGCAGGGAAAATGCCCGTATTCAGATGAAAGGTACAGATAACCTGTTTCGGATTGCTAACAATGAAAATTGGATTACTGCTACTTTAAAAGAGCTAGACCTAGAAGGCTGTGGAGCGGCCAGTTGTGCTGAGGAAGGGGGCTTGATCTATAACCAAGGTAGATTAAGCTTGGAGCACAGCCGTTTGTTTAAAGGCGCGGCTATAAAAGGAGGCGCAATTTATAGTGCTGGTCAGTTTGGTGACAATCTGATGAGCAGTGTAATTATCAAAAATAGCCTGATTGAGAATAACAAAGCACAACAAGGGGGCATTCTTTATACAAAGTTGCCATTTTTCTTTATCACGCAAAGTGTACTAAGAGACAATCAAACCTCAAATCTGAGTAGTGCCAATATTTATACAGCTGGTCAGGTCGCTGATCTTGAAACTATTGAGCGAAAAAATGCAGAAATGAGCAGCAGTACGCTACTTAAAAACAGCGGAGTGCTGATTAATGTAGTGGATGGAATGGGACTAAATAACCTGACCATTGTTGATAATGCAGATACAGCCTTACGTTTGGAAGCGCCGCATGCTAAAGCTTATGTAGCCAATAGTATTATCTTGAAAAATGGTGCACAGGATTGTCAGATTACCGCTACAGATAAAACAACTGTTCAAAATAATCTAGTAGGGAGTTGTGGAGCCGGAGAAGCCCGTTATCCAAACCAGATCTGGACTGGAACCCATCTATTTGCAGAAAAAACGAATCAGAGTGAAGGCGTTTGTCAAAATTTCAGAGAAAATACAACAGCAATTTTATGCCCTTATAGCATACCAAAAGACCAGTTCTTAGGGTATATACGGCCGCGTATTTTGTTGAGTCATGCGGTGGTAGAAGACTCGCCTATCGTAAATAAAGGCCTGCCTTCGAATAAGATAGATAGTGAAGTGATTGGCTGTGCAGAAGCTGACCAGCGGAATAATAACCGTTTGATGGATAACCAGTTTTGTGACCGCGGTGCCATTGAAGTGATTGTTCCAACCTCTATGAGTCTGGTCGGCCAGGATTTGCTGAAAGGTGAGGTGGCCAAATTTTCAATACAGCCCTATCTTGGCGATAGTGACCTCTTGCCTAAAGAACAATGCAGCATTTTGGTAGGCCCACCTCCATCAGGACAAAGCTGGCAAGATGGATGTTTGAGAATTGTACAAACCAAAACAGAATCAAAAGGTAAAACCACCATTGATCTGGAAGGGAATGTAACTTATACCCCGGACTCTGGTTGGCATGGCGCAGATATTTTTGAAATTCAGGTCGTGACGTCTTCTACACGCTTTAATAAATCCAAACCTTATCTGGTTTTGAGTACACAGATTGTGCAAGAGCCTAAAAATGAAATGCAAGACAAGTCAGTTAAAACTTCTGGAGGCGCGTGGGGTTTTGGTGGGCTAATTGCTTTGTTGGGATTAATAGGATTACAACGTTCTCTGAAAGATTAAGGAACAATCATGAAAAATTATAAAAAAGGGTTGCTTGCAGTCATGATTTTATCTGCCATGAGTTTGATGGCAGCTGAAGATAAAACTATTTATGTCACCACACTGTTAGATGAAGATGGGGAAAATTCTAAAGCTTGCTCTTTACGTGAAGCGATTAAAACTGCAAAGCTGGATAAGTCTTATGGGGGGTGTAATGTTGGACGTACACTCCGACTGGATGGGAGTGCAGCTGATGTCATTCAGCTTGAGGCAGGTGAATATAAGCTAGACCGTGAATTGATTGTAGAGTCAGCAGTGAAGATTTATGGTAAATCCCCCTATAGCTATAATACAAAAAGCCCGATCACTTTTTTATATCCTACCCGTGAAGCGCTGAAAACCACCATTTCTGGTCAAAGTAAGACACGACTATTTAACACCTTAGAAAGTCAGGTTAGCTTAAATATTCAGAACCTTATATTAAAGGATGGTTATGCGACGAAAAATTCTTATGATCAGGGCAATGGGGGCACATTTTATGTCGCGGGGCCTTTAGGCGTGATTAATAGTGAAATTGTAGGGTCTAAAGCAGAGGCAGAAGGAGGAGCAATTTATGCGACTGCCTTGAATAATGAAAAAAATATCCAGATAGTAGATTCTTTAATTCGCAACAATGTGGCAAATACGTATGGCAGCATCTTGGCCATGGATTGCAGTGGAAATTTAGGCAGTACCCAAACGGGGGTGGATATTATCCGAAGCAGTCTGATTCAAAATGGTTCCAGTCATACAGCGAGTATTCTAGATTTTTGTGGTGCAGCTAAAGTAAATATCCAAAATTCAACCATTGCCCAAAATACCGCCAGTGCCCAAGGCTATATTCTGCGTATGGCCCATCATTTAAGCCGGCCTTTAACCAGTAGCTCAGTGCTCAATGCTTCTAACAATACAATTGTAGAAAACGTAGCAAAATCAGTTTTATATTATGATGATTTGGGAGTAAAAACGCTTAAACACAATGTTTTGGCATTTAATAAAGGTTTATCTTGTGAATATGCATTGAATGCAGGAAGTCCTCCCCCAGCACCAAAAATTTCTTTCACGACAGATTTTAATGCGATAGAGCAAACTGGAGAATCAAGGTGTGTATTGCCAGAGCTGGAGAAAGAAAAGGTCTCAACCAATATTGATGTATCCAATACAACGCTTGAAAAGCTGTTGACGCCCTTTATAGAGCCCTCGATCAATAACCGTTATCTAGGTATGTATTATCCAGTTGATAATCAAACTGATACAGATCTGGTTGATATTGGAGACAAGAATTGTATTGAAAACGATCAGCGCGGGATTGAGCGTGTCGTTGATGCCACTTTGCTTTTCAATCCAGCTGCAAGAAATACCTGTGACATTGGCTCGATTGAAATGCGGCGTTTTACTGCAGCAGATATAGTCGGACTTAAAAATGTATCGTTAACAGAGCTATTGAATTCTTACCAAAAAAATATTGATGATCTTCAATCTATTCTGAATCACAAGGATACTTTGCCAGAAGAGCTTCCAGGTTTAAAAGAAGAATTAAGAGAGTTTGAAGAGCTGCTCAAATATACCAAGCAGCACCAAAAATATCGCGCTATTTATATTGACCCTTTTAAGCTGGCGATGCCACAGGAAAACTTGGAAGCCAAAGAGATTATCATTCAAGCACTTAATGCGCAAAACTATGATGTTGAAGTGAAGTCTTTGGGCGTAGGTGGATTAACAGGTGAGGGGGACTCACTTATGGTAACAGGCCATCCGGAAGATCCGAATTTAAAGTGTGAATGGAAGCCGGATCTTCAACGGATCATCATGTATCGTACTGATGGGAAAGTAACTGATGCTAATGATATGGAATTCTGTAAATACACCTTGAAAGATAAGAAGACAGGAGCGAGTAGCTCGGGAATTTTAAAGGTTACTTTTGCCAATATTCAGCCCATTATCAAGAGTGATGTCTATGCCATTAACCCTGATAAGTATCTTAGCGTAACTGTTAATCCTTTGGAAAATGACAGTGATGATGGGGATGGACCTGCGATTAATAGCAAACCGGCTTTTTATCGGAATAACGACGGGCTAGAAATTCCTATCCGGATTAAAATGCCAGCAGGAGTAAGTGTCAGTGCTGAACGTGAAGGTCCTTGTCCAGGTGATTATCAAGGTGAGAGATGCTATGGCGGCCAACTGACTTTTAAAGTGAAAAATAGTTTAAGTCAGGCAGACTATACGATTATATATAATATATTTGATGCCGATGGGCTGATGTCTGCTGATGCAGAGATTTTACTACGCAATACGCTGAAGAACACCAATAATACTTCTAGTGGTGGCGGCTCTTTCGGTATTTTCGGGCTGCTTGGCTTGGCTTGGTTGGTTTGGTTAGCTATCGCCGCTGGAAAAAATAATCACAACCTTCTGATATATTAAAAGCCTCCATTGGGAGGCTTTTAATATTCTTTAGGTTTCAGTGAGAGCTGGGCTGAGTCAATTGCTGATATTTTTGAATATATTCTTCACGAATGGCCAGACGTTCTTCAGGTTTCGCCTTTTGCATCCGTAAGCCTAACTCTTTACGTTCCTGACTGCTCATCATTTGCCAGGTTTCACGCATTTTCTGTTTTTCAGTCTCAGGAAGCTGAGTAAACCAGTCTAGACGTTGCTGCAAATTAATTTGTTGCTGTTCCGGAATTTCCTTCAAGGCCTGATAGCGTTTAATCAAGGCCAATTGTTCCGAATCAGACAGATCTTCCCAGGTATCATTGACCTGAGTATGCGCGTCCTTGGAAAAAATCCAGAAACGTTCGACCCCTGCAAAACTGGTTTGTAAAAAGCTAAATGCACAGAACGCAATCGCTAATCTTTTAGCTGCCATGGGGAACCTTGTCCTCACCTAAAACCATTAGCATTTCTAAATCTTCCAGCATTTGTGGAGAGAGTTTGGGTACTGAAACAGTTTGGGTTTGTGGCTCATGCTGGGTAGCAATATTCGGTAAAACGATTACACCTGCAATTGCGGCTGCCAGAGCAAAACCAGACATTTTTAGAAATGCAAAACGTGAATGTTTAGATTCCTGAATTTCATCAAGAACATGGTGCATCACCACCGGTTTGTCTTTATGGTGTTGTGCCAGTCCATCAAGTTTGGAAGTTACTTGCTTTAAGAAATCATCTTCTTTCATTCGGATGACCCTCCCAGATATGGATTTAAATGTGCTAAAGAGGCACGCAGTCCTTGAATAGCACGGTGATAATGAGTTTTTACACTTCCTTCACTGCAGTTCATAATTTGTGCCGTGGTATGAGTATCAAAGCCTTCCCAAGCTCTAAGCATAAATGCCTGTTGTTGACGTAACGGTAACTTGGCAATGGCCTCCTGAATTTCTTCAGCAGTAACCGCCTGATCCAAAAACTCGAGTGGGGATGGTGTTGATTCATCTACCAAATGATCGAATTCAATCTCATCGTCATCGAGGCTGACTTTTTTAAAAAAGGAAAATGGCTGGCGCCGACGCGCTTCTTTCCGGCGCCAATCCTGCAACTTGTTGTTAAGGATCGTATAAAACAGGGGATACCATTCTTCAGTGCTTTTTTCAGCATAGGATTTATGCAAGGCAATAAAGGCTTCCTGAACCAGATCCATGGCAATGCCATGCTGATCCTGAGTTGCACTTTCCATCATGACCAAAGCGCGACCAGTCACATCCTGCATGAAATTCTTTAAGCGAGACTCCGCGGTACTCTTTAGAATACTTGCATCTTGTGACTGTAACGGTTTTGGTGCTAAATCCATAGAGATGGAAAACCCTGTCATTGGACACCCACCATTATTCCCAACTTTATATATATAACGCTGGGACTAATGATTTGGTTGACAATAAAACTTATTATTTTTGTAGTGTAATCTATTTTACAAATACACGGGTTGGAATTAAAACAATGTAACCTAAATACTCATTTAGATACGTTGACGGACCATTTCAAAGAAGCAGATTGACCCGGCAATCGCAACATTCAAGGATTCCTGTCCACCCGGTTGCGGAATAGCCACGGCTTCTGCATGTTGCAGGGCATAATCTGATACCCCTTGGCCTTCATTGCCTAGAATCCAGACACAGGCTTTACGCAGATCCTTGCTATATAGGTTGCTAGAACGATGTGAGCTGGTGACATACACTGGAATCTTAAAGTTTTGCAGTACCTCTTCCAGGGCAATATTTTCAAAAGTTTGCAAAGAAAAATGCGCGCCCATACCTGCACGTAGTACACGGGGTGACCAGAGTGAGGCTGAACCTTTGGTGCAAATTACCTGATCAATACCGGCCGCGGCAGCAGAACGTAACAGAGTGCCGACATTGCCCGGGTCCTGCACATTTTCCAGAATCAGGGTGTCTGCCGTGTAGTCCAAGGTCTGACTTGAGCTTGGAATATCTACAATCGCCAGACAAGCCAGAGAAGTACCTAAGGTACTTAAATCTTTATAGAGTGATTCACCAATCACGAATACCACGCCTGAGTATTTTTTTAAAATCGTATCGAAATCAGGATGCTCCAAGGCGTGTTCAGTTGTGAAAATGGAGTTGATTTTTTTATTTTCATGTAACCATGCAAGACACAGGTGCGTACCTTCAAGCACGGTTTGCCCTTGTTTTTTACGATAAGAATTCTGCTCAATTAAACCACGCAGGTGTTTAATTTTAGGATTGTCTTTGGATTCAAGGAAGATGGTTGGCATAGGGAAAAGTCCACGGCAGTCGATCAGATCATCAACTGCCGTTTAAAAATTAATGATGGTAGCTGGTGACAAGCTCAACTTCGTTTTTTGAACCGATAATCACAGGCACGCGCTGATGCAAATCTGTGGGTTCGATTTCGAGAATGCGTACACGGCCCGTTGTTGATGTACCGCCTGCCTGTTCCATCAACATGCTCATTGGATTGGCTTCGTACATTAAACGCAGACGGCCGGCTTTTTTAGGATCTTTCAGGTCGTATGGGTACATGAAAATCCCGCTGCGGCACAGAATACGGTGAATATCACCTACCATACAGGCCACCCAACGCATATTAAAGTCTTTTTCACGTGGGCCAGTTTTGCCCGCGAGCAGTTCATCAATATAACGTTGTACCGGTTTTTCCCAGTGACGCTGATTTGAAGCATTGATTGCATATTCTTGGGTATCAGCTGCAACGTGAATATTTTCAGAAGTCAGTAAAAACTCTTGGCTTTCCGGATCAAAAGTAAAGAATACGGTACCGGTACCCACAGTCAGCGCCATCATGGTGGAAGGACCGTAGAGTACATAACCTGCTGCAACCTGATGTACACCAGCCTGCATGAAATCTTCCGCCTGAGTTACAGCATTTTTTGCAGGCAGAACCGAGAAAATAGTACCTACACACATATTGATGTCGATATTGCTTGAACCATCGAGTGGATCGAACAAGACCAGGTATTGACCATTTTCTTGTGCAGGCGTAAAGGTATCCAGTTCTTCCGAGGCCAGACCGCCGACATGCGGGTGCTGTTGCAAAGCATCAATCAGATAATCATTGGAAATGACATCCAGTTTCTTTTGCTCTTCGCCTTGAACGTTTTCAAGCTGGGCGCTTCCCAATATACCTGCTAAAGCACCTTTTTGCAGAAGTTGATCAATACGCTTACATGTATTCCCAATTGTTTCAATTACTTGTGCAAGCTCAGGTGTGAGGTTCCCGCTTTGTTGTTGTAAAAACTGGGATAAGGTGCGGTATGACATAAGAGAAAAGCTCCAAGACTTAAATCAGGAAAAAATGATCAAAACGATATGCGGCTACATTTTAGATGAGAACGCTTGAAAAGAACAATTAAACTGGGTTATTTGTTGTGATTTTGCCCTTGCAACTCTGCTGGAAAGTGCTATGTTGAAGGCAAAGGAAAAAGTTGTATATAGGAGCACAGAGATGACGGTATTAAAGTTTGATGCGACTCCAACGCCAGGAGAGGCAATTAATCTTGATGAGATTTCCGAAGACAAGATGAAAGAAGCCTGGAAGGATTATGAGGCTAAGCCTGAATATAAAAAATTCAATAAGCATGACATGATTGAATCGATGCAACCTGCTGAGGAAGAGCAGGGATGACCTCATCTTCAAATCTTCATGCAATAAAAAAGCACTCGATTGAGTGCTTTTTTATTGGGCTTAGAGTGTGGTAATGATTATTTCAACAATGGCGGAACGGCTTCGTAATTGATTTCAACACGGCGGTTTTCTTTCCAGGCACTTTCATCATGGCCTGGATTCACCGGCATTTCTTTACCATAGCTGACCGCTTCCAGTTGATTGGTATTGACACCAGTGGTGATCAGGAAGCTTTCAACCGCTTTAGCACGGCGTTCACCCAGTGCCATGTTGTATTCACGTGTACCGCGCTCATCTGTGTGACCGGTTAAAGCTACACGGGAATTAGCATTGGCCATCAGGAACTGGGCATGGGCCTGAAGCGTGCGAATGTCGTCATTGCTGAGTTCGCTACTGTCATAGTTAAAGTGTACAACGCGCTTTGCAAGATAAGCCTTATTCTCAGCCGTCACCCCTTTGGATGATGCGTCAGCCATGTTTTGTGCACCTAATGCTGCATCTTCACTCAAGCCTTGAGTATTGACGGTCGTGCTACCGCTAGTATCCAGGTTGCCGGTCTGTACTTCAGCGGCAGGCTTGCGGCTTGCACAACCCGTCATCACTACGGCTGCTGCAAGTAAAGGAAGCGCAAATAATTTTACTTTGTTCATCTTCATCTCCATGAAGGTTGATTATGGGGTAAAGCATTTTTAAATATTAAACTGTTATTTGGGTGCCCAAGCCGGTTCACGAACTTCACCGGTTTCACTTGGTAAATTCATGCGAAAGCGGCCATCCAAGGTCATGATTGACAGCAGACCACGTGCGCCTTCGCGTGTGGCATAAACCACCATCTGCCCATTTGGCGAGAAGCTTGGCGATTCATCCAGACTGGTTGGGGTCAGGATATTGGTTACACCAGAGTTTATATCCTGTACCGCTACTTTATAATTACTGCCGCTTGGGCGATGTACCAAGGCAAGCTTTTTCCCATCTGCACTTAAAGTTGCGCGAGCATTAAAGGCACCCCGAAAGGTTAAGCGTTTGGTGGTCTGATTGACCAGGTCGTAACGGTAGATCTGTGGAGAACCCCCACGGTCTGATGTAAAGATAAAGGATTTGCCATCTGGTGCATAACGGGCTTCGGTATCAATTGAGCTATCATTGGTCATACGCTGTAACTGGCGTGTTTCCAGATTCATCTGATAGATTTCCGGGTTACCGTGCATGGAGGCAGTAAACAGCATAGTTTTGCCATCTGGCGAGAAGCTTGGCGCGCCGTTTAAGCCACGGAAGCTGGCCAGTTTTTCACGTTGACCTGTAGCCAGTTCCTGTACATAAATAGCAGGGCGCTTGGTCTCAAAAGATACATAAGCAATTTTTTTCGCGTCCGGTGTCCAGGCGGGTGACAAAATCGGATCGCGTGAGGTCAAGATGGTCTTTGGTTGTTCACCGTCGGTATCGGCAATTTGCAGGGTATAACGCTGTTCCGGCGTGGCCGGGTTACGCAGCACATAAGCAATACGGCCGCTAAAGTCGCCTGCAATTCCTGTTAATGCCTGATAAATTGCATCACTGATCATATGCGCTGCCTGGCGGGTACGCGAGGCGGGAACAGTGAGTAATTCATTGAGTAAATATTGTGTTTTTTCAACATCATATAGTTGATACTGGATGCTAAACGAACCATCAGGATTGGTTTTAGATGAACCCGTTACAACATAAGGTACGCCAGCAGATGCCCAAGCTTCTGCATTAGGGGTGTTGAGGGTCGCTGTCGCAGGCAGGTTTTTTGAAGCACTGGTAAATTTTCCAGAACGATTCAGGTCATTTTCTACAATCGGATAAATACTCTGGTCTTGACTAAAAGGCACGATGGCAATTTTAGGCGCTGCTTCAGGGGCTTTGGTAATTTCCAGATGCAGCTGGGCCTGTGACTGGGTCGCCGTCACTGCACCAAGGGCGGTCATAAGGGCAAGGCAGAGTAGGTGTTTGCGAGTCTTTTCCATCATTCGTTATTTACTCAAATCAACGGCGTTATTCTAAGGTGATCGGGCTACATCATCGCATGGATTTATGTGAATAAAACCATGAATTTATCACCAAACTGTTATGCGACTGTGAAAAGCGAATATTTTTCAGTCTATTTTAATTAAAGTCTAACTTAAAAATCCAGCCATCACACCTGTTCTGGAAGATGGCTGGATTTTTTATTTATTGGGCTGTGAAGGTTGAGGTAAAGCTTCGTGCTTCTCGGCGTGCATCTGGATCAGAAGGCATCGGATACGGCGCCGCAGCACGAACTGCAGCTTCTACGCTGGCTTTCATGTCTGCATCACTTGAGTTTACGATGACAGAAACCACACCACCATTATCATTCAAGGTCACACGAGCAGTAGCACGCTGACCTGATGATCCCACTGGGGTATCCCAAGCACGTTTAATTTTATTTTCGAAATCACGTTTTGCAGTAGACGCAATCCGTTTTGATTCTGCTTTTTTCTGAGCAGCTTCTTCAGCCGCCTGTTTGGCTGCTGAAGCCTTGGCATCTGCCTCAGCTTTGGCTTTCGCATCGGCATCCGCTTTACGTTTTGCATCTGCCTCAGCTTTGGCTTTTGCATCGGCATCTGCTTTACGTTTTGCATCCGCGTCAGCTCTGGCTTTTGCATCGGCATCCGCCTTACGTTTTGCCTCCGCTTCGGCTTTTGCCTTTGCAGCAGTATCGGCTTTGGCTTTAGCTGCCGCATCGGCTTTTGCTTTGGCATCAGCATCTGCCTTACGTTTTGCATCCGCCTCAGCTTTACGTTTTGCATCGGCATCTGCCTTACGTTTTGCCTCCGCTTCGGCTTTCGCCTTTGCAGCAGTATCGGCTTTGGCTTTAGCTGCCGCATCGGCTTTTGCTTTGGCATCAGCATCTGCCTTACGTTTTGCATCCGCCTCAG